>JAYTZB010001383.1:0-2132 GCA_043742085.1 Polyangiaceae bacterium | reverse complement strand
TCTTCGGTCGCTCGCTGCGGCTCCGGCAGGTGTCCGCCGGTGGCTGCAACGGCTGTGAGCTCGAGCTCAACGCGCTCGGCAATGTGAACTTCGACCTTCAGCGCTTCGGGATCGAGTGGGTCGCGTCGCCGCGTCACGCAGACGCGCTCGTGCTCTCAGGTCCGCTAACGAAGAACATGGCAGACGCGGTACGCCTCGCGTGGGACGCGATGCCGGCTCCTCGATTCCTGGTCGCCTTCGGCGCGTGCGCCATCTCCGGCGGCCTCTATGCGAGCGCTCCGGCGATTGACCGCGCATTCCTCGAGGACGTTGCGCCCTCGCTGTACGTCCCCGGTTGTCCCCCGCATCCACTCACGTTCGTTCACGCCATTCTCGACCTCCTCGGAGTGCACTGATGTCTTCCGCAATCGATGTTCCGGCTTCGGGCGCGGCTCGTCTCGATCGTATCGATGACCTTGCGGCGGGCGACGTCGCGCAGCTCCTGCTGATGAGCGTCAAGGACTACGCGATCTACACGCTTGACCCATCGGGTAAGATCACCAGCTGGAATCCCGCCGCCGAGCGCATCAAGGGATACGCCGCAGCCGAAGTCATCGGTCAGCACTTTTCGGTGTTCTACACGGAAGAGGATCGCGCGACCGGGCAACCGGATGTCGAGTTGCTCGGCGCGGTCGCCGGACGCTACGAGAGCGACGGCTGGCGCGTGCGCAAGGACGGCACGCGGTTCTGGGCCAACGTGGTCGTCACGCCGGTTTTCGGACGAGGTGACGTGTTGATCGGCTTCGCGAAGGTCACGCGGGATCTCACCGAGCGACGGACGGCGGAGGAAGAGCGTCTCCGTCTTGCGCGCGCGGAGACCGCAGTGCGCCTTCGCGACGACTTCGTCAACGAGGCCAAGCGAACGCTGGACCACATCGCCGTCACCATCCGCGTGCACCTGCAATCGCTCGGCAGCGTGACTTCGCGCGAGGCGTCCGACAGCAGCGCAAGCATGAAGAGCAAGGTTCACATGCTCGAATGGGGCCTCGAGCGCCTCACGCAATCCATCGACAAGGTGCTGACGCTCGCGGCCGAAACGAGCGAGACGCTGACGAAGGACTCTCAATTCGAGGCGCGCCGCAAATGAAGCCAGGGCCACGTCGCCGTGTGCTGGTGCTCGACCGAGACGACGGCGTTCGCGCCGAGCTCCGCCGCCTGTTCGATCTACGCAGCGTACGCAATCGTCATTGGCGAGCTCCGGCTTCTTCTCGAGCTCGGCGTTGCCCCTTGTCACTTTTCCGCTCACCGGCGCGAAGAGGTCGCTCAGCGTCTTCACGCTCTCGATCGTGCCGAAAGCTTTCCCTGCCGTCACGTCGTCGCCCACCTTCAGGTCGACATTCACCAGGGTGATGTCGCCCAGTTGCTCGACGGCGAAGCTCGTGATTCCCACGTTCACTCCGCCGCCATCTAGTTGGTTGATGATCCTCAGAGCGGCGTAGAAGCCGCTTTCGGCGGTCCGGCGCGGGGCGGTGTGCGCGCGTGCGAGGTCAGCGGCGAAGATGACTTGCTCAGCGCTCGGCGCGTCGCGTCCGGCCCGGGTCTTTCGTGGTCATCGCTCCTCGTCCTGGTTTCACGGTCACGGACGGTGACGGGGGTTTTCGTAGTGCCACCATGCGCCGATACAGATGGCCAGCATCAGACCGGCAGAGAGGAGGCCATACAGGGACATTGGCTGAGCCGCGTAGTCGGTCATCATGTTCTTTCTCTTCTTGCAGGGCTTCAGCGAAGGCTCGCGCCGGCGTGCTGGAACGACCCACCGGATGCTCGGATCACGCCGCGTTCGTCGTCGGAGATGCCCATGATGTCCGTGAGCATCGTTCCGCGGAAATCGTTGTTGCCGAGGTTCACGTTGGTGAAATCGACAGAACGGAGGTCGCAGAGGATGAACTTCGCACCACGAAGATCGGAACCGGCGAGATTGCACGTCGCGAGGACCGTCCCCTCGAACCGCGCGCCGCGCAGATCGGCCCCCGACAGGTCGAGCCCGACGAGCGTGCGCTCTCGAAAAAGCTCGTGATGGAGCTCGCGCTTCTCGCGCGAGGTGAGGATCGGCTCGAACATCAGAGACGAGGACATTCCTGTTGTCATGGCGT
>JAYTZB010001382.1:0-2439 GCA_043742085.1 Polyangiaceae bacterium | reverse complement strand
GAGCGAGGCAAGGTCATGGCAGGCCCATCCTACGCGTCGATGGTGGCATTGCTTCCCTGGCCGAACCGGCGCGTCACGGTCTCGGCGGTGTTGGCCTGGCCAATCTGGCGCAGGATGACACAAGCTGCCTCCTTGTGATGGCGCGCCTTTTCGAAGGCGGTGCGGTCGCGATCGCGATGGAGCTTCGCGAGCCACACGTCCATCGCCGCGGCGTGCGCCATCGCGAGGAAGCTCGGCGTCTTGGATCGCTCCCCGTGCGCGATGGCCACGGCGATGCGCTCGATGGCAGCGTCGACGGCGCCTCGGGCGAGCTCCACCTCGACGAGCGCCCGTGAGCTGTCGGCCAGCACGTCGAGGTAGCCGCCCTCCTCGCCGAGGCGACACGCGATCTCGAGGTGCTGCGCCGCGAGCTCGTGCTCGCCGAGGACGAGCTTCACCTGGCCGAGGTTCGAGTGGCCGACGGCCTCGCGCGCCGTCCAGCGCGCCTTCTTCGCCGCCGCGAGCGCGCGCTCGTAATAGACCGACGCCGCCGCGTGATCGCCGCGCGTGAAGGCGACGCCGCCGAGGTTCACGAGGCCGTCGGGCATGCCGTGCGTGTCACCGGCGAGCTCGCTCAGCTCGAGAGAAGCCTTGAACGCCTCCTCGGCGCCCGCGAGCTCACCGGCGAAGAAGAAGATCGATCCCTCCGCGTCCTTGAGGCGCGCCATCGCCACGTACCAGGCCGCGTCGCGCATGTGGAGCAGCGTGCCGATACGCAGGCCCTCGTCGACGTCCTTCTTCGCGAGGTCGCGATCGCCCTTCGTGGCGAGCTGGAACGCGCGCGCGCCGTAGACGCGCATCTGCAGCACGCTCGGCGCCTGTTGCGCTCGGCACATCTCGACGGCGCGGGACAGCGTGTCGATGGACTCGACGATGCGTCCGTACTCCTTGAGCACCGATCCGCGCTCGAGCAGCACCCACGCATGGACCGCGTCGTCGTCGGCGACGCCCGCGGCGCGAAAATCCACCTCCGCGCCGTCGAGCGATCGCAGGGCCTCCTCGAAGCGACCCGTGCGGCTCTCCGCGACCGCGCGTTCGCGAAGGACGCCGGCGCGCGCGATGCGATCGTCGTTCGAGGCCTCGGCATTCCACAACGACGCGACGCGATCGAAGAACCCGACCGCCTCGGGATACGCGCAGACGCTCACCGCGTGGCGCGCGGCATTGAGATAGAGGCGCCGCGCGCGAGGCTTCTCCCCCGCTGCCTCGAGATGCGCCGCGAGGTTCGCGTGCCCGCCCTCCCAGAGCTCGCCGCGCGCGCTGAGCCACTCGGCGACCTTGCGATGCGCGGCGATCGACTGCGCGCGCGGCACCAGCTCGTAGGAGGCATCGCACAGCGCTTGCGTCGCGAACGATAGCTCGCGCTCGCCCGACACGGTGGACGACGGCTGCGGCTTGATCAGCTCTCGTGCACGGAGCGTGTCGAGGCTCGCCGCCAGCTCGTCGGCGGACAGCTCGGGCGGCAGCACCGCACGCAGCGCACCGACCCAGAAGACGCGACCGATGACCGAGGCCATCTTGAGGATCTCCTTGTGCGCGGGCAGGAGGCCATCGAGCCGAGCCTGAAGGACGCCGCGCACCGTGTCCGGAAGATCGAGCTTCGCGGATCGATTCTTGTCCCATTTTATGGGCACATGGTGCTCGTCCACGGCGAGGGCGCCGCGGTCGACGAGCAGCCGCACGAGCTCCTTGCACATCTCCGGGTTGCCCTCGGCGCGCCGGATGATCTCGCGCTTCACGTCACGCGGGAAGCTCGGGACCTGGCGAAAGAGATCGTCGAGGAAGCGCTCCATCACCTCTTCGCTGAACGGCTGCAGCTCGATCTTGGTGCGGATGTCGGAGCCCGTCATCCACGGCGGGACCTGCTCGGTGGCCTCCGGCCGCGCCGAGATGACGAGGAACACGCGCTCCCTTCGAAGCGCCCTTATCAAGTACTGGAGCAGATCGAGCGAGCCTTGATCGCTCCACTGCACCTGCTCGACCAGCATCACCACCGGCTTCTGCCGCGCGAGCCGGCGGATCCAGTCGCTGAAGGCGGAGACGGTCCGCGTCGCGTCCGTGGAGATCTCGGTCTCGATGAGCGGCGCGACCGGCGTCGGAGCGACGAGATCGGCGAGCAGGCGGCCGGCCTCGCGACCGTCCTCGACCTCGTTACCGGTCCAGGCCATGGCGACGGCGTCGACCACGCGGCCGCGCACCGCCTCCGGCGACTCGTCGACGCGGACATTGAAGCGAGCGCGCAGCATCTTGCCGACGAAGCCGAGCGGCGCGCCGGCGATCAGGCGCGTCGCATGGAGCACGTGGGGCGCGGGATCTCGCGCGCCGAGCGCGATGCGCAGCTGCTTGAGGAGGTGCCCCTTGCCGAGGCCCATCTCACCGACGATCTCCGCCACGCGCAGG
>JAYTZB010001381.1:0-3570 GCA_043742085.1 Polyangiaceae bacterium | reverse complement strand
GGACACACCGAAGGCCTCGCCGAAGCGGTCGCGGGTGGCGACCAGGATGTCGCTCAGCCCCGAGTCGAGCTGGATCGCGATGACGGTCTTGCCGAGGGTGAGCACGGCGTCGCCCTCGAGGATCACTTCGCGAATGCGCGCGCCGCCCACCAGCGTGCCGTTGCGGCTCGCGTGGTCGCGCAGCACTACGCCATCGGGGCCGAGGATGAGCGTGAGGTGCTCGCGGGAGACCGTGGGATCCGTGAGCACGAGATCGGCGGACTCCCCCGTACCCACGATGAAGCGCGGCGAGTCGAGGCGCGCGCGACGACCCGCGTCGGGGCCGGAGCGGACCTCGAGGGTCGCGGCGCGGACGCGCACCGAGCTCTCGGGGCTCCCGGGGACGGCCTGCGTGCGTGCGTCGTGGTCGGTCACGGGCGGCGCTGCTCGCTGTTGCGGGGCGCGATCATCCACGTGACGAGCCCGGCTCCGACGGCGATGACGCTCACGCCGAGGAGCACGTTCGTGACGAGGCGATCGCGGTGGAAGCGATCGAGGCCGTCCTGCGTGGGGCGCTCCTCGAAGCTGCTCTTTGCGCCGAGCGTGCTCACGCCGAACACCGCGCTCGCGATCCCCGCGCCGCCCCCGACGCCGAAGAGTATCCACGACGCGGTCGGTAGTCCGCTCGTCGGGGGCTTCGAGGGCGTCGGCGCGGGGGGACGCGGTGGAGCGATCGGGGCAGCGATCGGGCTCTCGATGATCATGGACTGGCCCGCGGCGAGCGAGATGCTGCGCCGCTCTTCGCGGCCGCTCGCGAGATCCACGAGCACCACCTCGTGCAGGCCGGGCGCGAGACGGCGTCGAACCGGCAACGGCTCGACCCGGTCGTGATCGATACGCGCGCCGGAGCCTCGTGCGCCGCGAACGTCGAGCGTCGCGACGTGCTCGAGCGCTCGCCGGAGTCGCGTCTCGGCCTCCCGTCGGAGATCGGCGTCGCCGGTCGCCACTTCGATGGCGCGGTCGCAGTCCTCCGCCGCGCGGGACCAGTCCTCTCGCTTCTCCCACGCCTCGGCGGCGTTCAGCCAGGTGGCCGGGTGAGGGGCCGCGCGAGCGGCCTGCTCGAACGCGGCGGCGGCGGCGAGAAAGTCACGCCGAGCGAACGCTGCCTGAGCCTCGCGAAACGTGGCGCTCGCGTCGGCACGCGTCTCGTCCCGCGGTGCCGACGGCTCGGCGAGCGCGCGCGACGGCGAACCGCAGAGCGCGACAGCGACCACCAGGAGAGCGGAGAGCCGCTTCAAGGCGTGGCCCCCTCGTAGGGATTGCCATACTTCGGCTTGGGGGCAGCGCTCGTCGCGCTCGCCGGCGCTCGCTGCGGACGCGCAGTGACGCGCCCGCGCGGCCGCGGCGCGGACGCGGACGCGCCCGGAGCCGGCGAGGTCTCCTCGGGTCTCGCCGACGCGATCGGTTGCGATGGCGTCGCGGCGCTCGCTTCGCTGGGCGGCGGCGGCGGCGGCGGATCAGGCGCGGCGGTCCGTAGCGCGAGCGCCGTGGCGGCGGTCTCGACAGCCGCTCCACGCGTTCGGATCACCGCGCCGCCCGCATAGGCGATGACCGCCATCGCCACCAGGGCCGCGCCGACCGTCGCGAACGCCCAGCGTCTGTTGCGCGTGCGCTGGAGCGCATGAGGGTCGACCTTCGTCGTCCCCTCTCCCTCGGCAACCTCGGCCCACGCGGTGCCCGCATGGGTGCGCGCAAGCTGGGCCTCGGTGTCGTTGCGCTGCTGCTTGATGTGCTCGCCAGAGAGCTCGGCCACCCACGCGGCGACCGGCTTCGACGACAAGACGAGCCCCGCGGCGTGCGCCTCGCGTTCGATGGCGTCGGCCATCGCCTCCGCGGTGGCGAATCGTTCCTCACGCTCGTGGGCGAGCGCGCGCATCGCAACGTCGGCGAGCGGGCGGTGAGCGTCCGCGACGACGTCGCACGGGTGTGGAATGGCCGTGCCGGCGGCGATGCTCGCGGGATCGGTGGGCATGCGCATCGCGGTGAGCAGCTCCCACAGGACCACGCCCACCGCGAAGACGTCGCATCGGCGATCCACGTGCTCGCCGAGGAACTGCTCGGGCGCCATGTACGCGATCTTGCCCTTCGGTCCGCTGCGTGACGTGCTTGCATGGGCGCCGGCCGCCTTCGCAACGCCGAAGTCGGTGATCTTCGCGACGCCATCGAGCCCCACGAGGATGTTCTGCGGGGAGACGTCGCGATGGACGAACTCCACGAGCTGTCCCTCTTCGGAGCGGAGCTCGTGAGCGGCGTGCAGCCCGCGCAGCACGTCGCTCGTGATGCGGGCAAGCACGGACGGCTCGACCGTCGTCCCGCGTTCGCGCGCGGTGCGTTCGAGCCGAGCGAGCGAGTCACCCTCGACGAGCGCCATCGCCTGGAACAGCGTGCCGCCGTCGGCCTCGCCCAGGTCGAGCACCTCGACGACGTTGGTGTGCGAGATCCGCGACGCGAGGCGTGCCTCGTCGAGGAACATGCGGCGAAAGCCGGGCTCCCGCGCGAGCTCCTCGCGCATCACCTTGATCGCTGCGGTGCGCCGAAAGCCGAAGTCGCCGATGCGTACCGCGGACCAGACATGCCCCATACCTCCGCTGGCGAGCGGCGTGAGGAGCTCGTACGCCCCGAGGCGCATGCCCGGCTGGAGGGAGGCCGGCCGCTCGCCCGAGGGTGCCTCGTGACCCTTCGGCAAACTGGCAGTCGCCGTCCGCACTCGACGAGGGTAGCACACGGTGCTCGATTCACCGGCGACGCGGCCCCGAGCGCTTCGCTAGACTCCATCGTCGCCGCCATGAGTCGAACCCTTCGTTGCGCGGCCACGGTGATCGGCGTGGCCGCACTGTCGTTCGCCAGCGCGTGTCTCGTCGACGTCGACGAGGGGCTCTTGACGAAGTCGAACGCGGAGGCGGGCAGCGTCGATGCCAGCGCGGAGTCGAGCGACGCACGGCCCTACCTCGGAATGGCTTGTGGCGCCGGCTCGTGCCGGCCGCCTGGACAGGTCTGTTGCGCGAAGAGCTTCGGCGACCCCGACATCGCAAGCGGCGTGTGCTCGACGAGTGACCTCTGTCAGAGCGGCGACTGGTTCGCGTGCGAGAGCCCGCGGGACTGCGAGGCTTCGGGCCTCGGCGTCACCCAGTGTTGCGCGCAACACGATCGCGGCGCGTTCACCACGACGAAGTGCGCGACGACGTGCGAGGCGACCGCGTCGCTCCTTTGCGACCCGGACGGCGCTGCGTGCGTGTCGCCACGTCGCTGCCTTCCCAGTCCCGAGTTCCCGAAGCTCTTCGAGTGTCTGACTCCGCCGTGAACCGCGCGCGCGCTGGTCATCGGCATGGACGCGCTCACGGGCCGTCGTCGAAGGCGAAGGAGGACGCGTCGTCGGCCGCGCCGAACGACGTCACGGTGAACGCCGGAGTCGGCGTGAGCGTGTCGAGACGCAGCGTCGTGCGGAGGCGCCGCTTGGCGGTGCCGGCGAGTGAGCTGGCACGCAGCATCGCGAACGCCTGACAGTCCGCAGGGGTGGTGAAGGTGACCGTC
>JAYTZB010001380.1:0-2883 GCA_043742085.1 Polyangiaceae bacterium | reverse complement strand
CTTGCGCCACTTGCCCTCGTGCACCTCGCGCGACCGATCGCCGAGCTGGCGCGCGAGCATCACCACCTCGCAGATGACGAGCTCGGCGACGCTGCGCGTGTTGCTGAACGGCGCGTTGAACACCGGCACGCCGGCCTTGTTCGCCGCGTCCAGATCGATCTGGTTGGTACCGATGCAGAATGCACCGACCGACAGCAGCCGCTTGCCGGCCTCGAGCGCCTTGCGCGTCACCTGCGTCTTGCTGCGAATGCCCAGGATGTGGACGCCTTCGGAGAGCTTCGCGATGAGCTCGTCCTCCTTGAGCGCGCGCGGCACCGCCTCGATGTGGAAGCCCTGGCCCCGGAAGATCTCGTGCGCGCTCGCGTGCACGTTCTCGAGCAGCAGGACCTTGATCTCGCCCTTCGGAAAGGACGTCGGAGGAGAGGAGGACTTCGTCATCGTCGGCGCCGACAGTAGCGGAGGAGCGCACGCCTCCGCCAGCGCGAGCTTCGGGGACCGCCGTGGTAACCTCTTCCTCGACGCACATGGGACGAGCCGCCCTCCTTGCCATCGCGATCGCACTCGGGCTGACGGCGCTCGGCGGCTGCTCGCTCCTCACGTCACTCGACGGTCTGAGCGGACCACCAGCGCTCGATGCGACCATCGACGGAGCGGTAGCGGAGACCGGCATGATCGAGGCCGGTGCTGACTCCGGACCGATCGACCCGTGCGCCGGCGCGATCCTCTGCGACGACTTCGAACGCGACGACGTTCAGGGCAACTGGAAGAGCGTCTACACCGACAACGGCGGGACGGCGGCGGTGAGCAGCGCGATATTCACGAGCGCCACGCGGAGCCTGATGCTCCACGTTCCGTCGTCGCCAGCGGGCGGAGACCCGCACGCGCAGCTCGGCTCCGTCGACTACGCCGACGTCGCGCACGTGCGCGTAGCGTTCTCGTTGAAGGTCGGGACCGCCGACCGCGTGATCTCGCTCATGCGGCTGCAGCTCCTCCAGTTCGACCGCAACGAGGTCTTCGATCTCTACATGCTGCCGGGCAAGCTGATTGCGAGCGAGGAGGGCTCCGGCGCGGCGAACGCCGGCTACTTCGAGTACACGGTGCCGAGCGGCTTCTTGCCCGGTGTCTGGCAGCGCTGGACCCTCGAGCTCGACGCGAGAATCAACGCATCGACGGGCATCGTCACGCTCGACGGCAAGGAGGTCATCCGGACGACCCTCCACAACGCGTACACGAAGAGCGCGCTCCGCGTGCTGCTCGGTGCCTTTTACGCGCCGAACGGACCACCGCACGACGTCTTCTACGACGACGTGTCCATCACGATCCTGCCCTGATCCCGCAGCGTTTCCCTGGTTTTGCGGGCTGAGGGTGGTTAGCCTCACATTATCCGACATTGGCGCTCGGGCCTCCGGCTTGCTAGGTGATCGCCTGCACCATGCACGGGCTTGCCGGAAAGCGACCGAACGCAGCGCAGAAGCCTTCTGCGCCGACGTCCGCGCTTCGTCCCGGGCCGCGTAGCGACGACGCCCTCATCGGTCGTCCGCTCGGTGGCCGGCTCATCGTGAGCGAGCGCATCGGCCTCGGCGCGTTCGGCGCCGTCTATCGCGCGCAGCACACGCACCTCGCGAAGGACGTCGCCGTGAAGGTGATCCATCCGGCGCTCCAGAAGGATGCGACGGTGCGTGCGCGCTTCCATGCCGAGGGCCGTGCGGCGAGCCTCCTCGATCATCCGAACCTCGTGCGCGTGCTCGACTTCGGCGAGGAGCACGACGGCACGCTCTGGCTGGCGATGGAGCTCCTCGTCGGGACGCCGCTCTCCCAGCTCCTCGACGCCGCGCCTCGTCTCGGCGTCGAGCACGCCGCCGAGATCATGCTCCAGGTCGCCGCCGGTCTCGCGCACGCGCACTCGCATCACATCATCCACGGCGACGTGAAGCCGTCGAACGTCATCCTCGTGCGTCGCGCCGACGATGACGGCGAGCTGCGCGACCACGTGAAGCTCTGTGACTTCGGCGTGGTCCGCGCGATGACCGACGGCGGTGCTCCGTCACTCACCGGAACGCCGACGTACATGTCTCCCGAGCAGTGCCTCGGCGAGGAGGTCGACGAACGCAGCGACGTCTACGCATGCGGTGCGATGTTCTACGAGCTCGTGACCGGCGAGCCGCCGTTCGTCGCCGACGATCCGCAGGCGCTACTCCGGCAGCACCTGCTGGTACCCGCGCCACGGCCCTCGAAGCGTTGCGGCGACCTCGACCCGCGCATCGACGGCGTCGCGATGAAGGCGCTCGCGAAGGACCCGTCCGATCGCTTCGCCAGCATGCGCGAGCTGCGGCGCGCGTTCCGAGCGCTGCTCGTCGAGCTCGGGGCTCCCGTGCCCAGCTCGGTGCGGGAGAGCGTGCGCGGGGGCGCGCCGCCGACCGTCGACATCGCCAGCGCGCTCGCCACGGACGCGAGGATGCCCACGGACAGGTCCGAGCTCGCGCCGCGCGCGAACGTGAGCTCGGAGATCCGCGAGCTGCGACCACGCCCCGAGGCGCCGGGGACGTGGACGCTCACGCCGCTGCCGATGACGCAGCTCAATGCGGACGCCGCCGTCGCTGTCGCGCAGTTCATCGCCGCGCGCAACGGCGCGGTCGATCCCGAGAAGCGTGCGCTCGGCGAGCTGCTCCAGCGCGGCGACGTCGACGAGATCGCCTCGCGCGTGATGCGCCTGATGGCACGGGTCGATTCGTCGTCGGCGCTGGCGCTCACGCTGCTCGACGATCCTTCGGTGCTCGCGCCGCTCGCCGAGTCGCTCCTGTCCACCTTCGTGCTGCCCACGCCGTACATCGAGCGGCTGCTGTCGCGGGCCGGTCTCGCCGCGGCGCGAGCGCTCTGGGCAGC
>JAYTZB010001379.1:0-7201 GCA_043742085.1 Polyangiaceae bacterium | reverse complement strand
CACCTCACCGGCACCTGCGCGGGATGCCCCGGCGCCACGATGACGCGCGAGCGGCTGCTCGAGCCCGCGGTCCGCGGCGCCGCGCCGAAGGCGACCGTCAAGGTCACCACCGGCTGGACCGTCCCCGAAGGCGCGCACAAGGTCGACTAGCGCGCGCGTTCGGCAACCGCGCGCGCTCGCCCGTCCTACTTCTTCTTCGGCGTGCCCTTCTTCGGCGCGCCGCCGTCCGGCGCGGCCTTGCCCGCGTTCGGATCGCTGAGGCCGCCCTTCGTGACCGCGGCGATCGTCGGATCGATCGCGGTCGGGTCCTCGGCCTTCATCGTGCGGAGCCCGGCGAGGTTGCCGAGCGTGTTGTTGTCCTCCATCACGACCGCCGCGACCTTCTCGCCGGAGCGATCGACGACGCGGAGGTGGCTCGAGCCGTCCTTCCAGTCGACGGTCGTCGCGTTGATGCCCTTCGCCGGATCCGCGCCCTGGATGCGTCCCTGCGCTCCGAGCTTGCCGTTCAGCGTGTTCACCGCGTCGATGTAGGACTTGCCGAGCGGGCCGTCGGCCGCGAGCGGGACCTCGTCGTAGACCTTCCAGAGGCGATCGTTGATGAAGAAGAAGTACCGCTTCTTTCCCTGGCGATTGACCCACATGAGCGCTTCACGGTTGCGATACGTGTATTCGCCCCGGATGCCGGTGGCGTCGTAGCCGGTCGGCGTGTCCTTGAACTCGATGAAGCTGCGCCCGAAGGCCTGCTTCGCTTGCTCGCGCTCGTTCTCGATCGCGTTCATCTCCGGACCGACGCGCGCCTTCGCGAGCTTCTCGTCGTAGTCCTTCCAGATGATGCCGCCGTTCTCGGTGAACGCCTTCGTCACCTCGGCGTGGCTCATCCCCCAGCGGAGATTGTCCATCATCGAGGTCAGGCTGCTCACCTGCGTCGGCTCGCCCTTGTTCTGCTTGCCGGCGGGAGCGCCGCTACCGTTGCCACCACCGCCCATGCCGCCGGGCGGAGGGACGATGATGTTGTCGCCGCCGCGGGAACCGCTCGACGAGCCGCCGCCTGACGAGGAGCTCGACGACTCCGCGCTCGCGGAATCGTCCGACACCGGATCGATGCCGGAGGCCTGCTTGGGCTCCGTGGGGTGACACGCGACCACGACCACCGCTCCGGTCGATGCGACCAGGATGGCGAACGGACCGAACAGGCGCGACCAAGCTCGTTTCATGGGTGTGACGGTACCACTCGGTGCGAGGAGCATTCAACAGGACGGCGGAAAACTGCTAAGGACAGGCCATGCTCCGCCTCGCTGGGACCCTCCGGACGATCGCCTTCACGGCGATCTTGCCTGCGCTCGCGGCCGGCGCGCTGGGATCCGGGGGCTGCGGGCCCATGGCGGGACCGGTCTCGAAGACCCGTCCCCTGCCCGCCTATGCCGGTCGTGCAGCGGATCTCTTCGACGATTCGATCGACCCGGCGGGCGTGGGGATGGATTTCGACAAGGGGTACACGCCGCGGGCCGACCCCATGCTCCGCGAGCGAGCGCAGGTCGGCGACGCCGTGCTCCGCGTGAAGATCTCCACCGTCACCGGCAAGAAGGACGGCCCCGAGTCGACCTACCAGCTCGAGCTCCACACGGTGGAGAAGATGACCGGCGCCAACCCGCCGCCGCCCGACTTCACGGTGACCGTGAACAAGGCGAGCGAGGCGCACGGGATCGTGAAGAACTTCGAGGGCCGTCTCGTCGGCTATCCCTTCGTCGCATTCGTGCGCGAGTTCGTTCGTCCCGACGGCGACCACGAGGTGCACTTCCACCTCTCGCCCGACACCAAAGAAGTGAAGTCTGCCGTCAGCGACGCCGTCATCCTCGGCGAGGCCGGCGCGCCGCAGAAGCAGTGAAGCAGTAGAGGAGTCAGCCGTGGCCATCGACATCAAGAGTCCGAAGGAAGTGGAAGCGATGAAGGCGGCCTGCCAGATGGCCGCCGACACGCTCTTGCTCGTGGGCGAGAAGCTCCGCGCGGGAATGTCCACGGAGGACATCAACACCCTCGTCCACGAGGACACGCTGAAGAAGGGCGGTCGCCCTGCGCCGCTCAACTACCGCGGCTTCCCGAAGAGCGTGTGCACGTCGATCAACGCGGTGGTGTGCCACGGCATCCCCGGCGCGCAGATCCTCAAGGACGGCGACATCATCAACGTCGACATCACCACCGTCTACGGCGGTTACTACGGCGACACGTCGGCGACGTTCTACATCGGCACGCCGAGCCCCGAGGCCCGCAAGGTGGTGGAGGTCGCGCGGAAATCGCTCGAGCTCGGGATCGCGCAGGTGAAGGACGGCGCGCGCCTCGGTGACATCGGCGCGGCCATCCAGGAGTACGTCGAGGCGCAGGGCTGCAGCGTGGTCCGTGACTTCGTCGGTCACGGCATCGGCCGTCGCTTCCACGAGGATCCGCAGGTGAAGCACTACGGACGTCGCGGCACCGGCGAGCGCATCCGCACCGGCATGACGTTCACCATCGAGCCCATGGTCAACCTCGGTCGCTTCGAGGTGGAGATCGATCCCGCCGACAAGTGGACGGTCACCACCGTCGACGGCTCGCTCTCGGCGCAGTTCGAGCACACCGTCGTGGCCACCAAGACCGGCGTCGAGGTGCTGACCAAGCGCCCGAAGCCGCTCCGCCTCAGCGAGAACGTCGCCACCGTCTTCGCGTAGATCGCCCTGAGATTTCGCGAACCTCACCTCCCGTGGATCAAGTCGGATCCGCTAGGTGCGCGAAATGTTTCAGTTGCTTGGCATGATGGCGGTGCTACCTCAGCCTACAGGGACTGATAGAGGTGCACATGCGACGTTCGACCTTGGCCCTCGTGGCCGGCGCGCTGGCGCTCGCGACCTCGGCGCTCGCGGCGTGCAGCGGCACGGCCGCCGAGGATGCTTCGGTCGCGGGCTCCGAACAGGGACTCGCGTCCAATGTCCACGTCCTCACGTCGCGCAACGACGCGGCGCGCACCGGCGCGAACCTCGCGGAGAAGGTGCTCACGACGTCGAACGTCGGAGGCGCCACGTTCGGCAAGCTGTTCACCCGGAACCTCGACGGGCAGGTCTACGCGCAGCCGCTCTACGTGGGCGGCGTGAACGGCAAGAACCTCGTCTACGTCGCGACCGAGCACAACACGGTCTACGCGTTCGACGCCGATGACCTCCGCGTCACCGCGCCTCCGGTGTGGCAGAAGAATTTCGGGCCCTCGGTGCCGGCTGCGGACACCGGCTGCGGTCTGCTGACGCCGGAGATCGGCATCACGTCGACGCCGGTCATCGACGTCGTCGCGAAGACCATCTGGTTCACCGCGAAGACGAAGGAGAACGGCACGTACGTTCATCGCCTCCATGCGCTCGACATCGCGAACGGCCTCGAGCGCGCGAACAGCCCGGTGGTGATCACGGCGAGCGCGCCCGGCTCTGGCGCGGGGAGCGTGAACGGCGTCGTCACGATGAACCCGCTCCGGCACATGAATCGCCCGGGCCTGCTCAAGGCCGGCAACTCCATCTATCTCGGCTTCGCGTCGAACTGCGATATCGGCCCGTATCACGGGTGGGTGCTCGGCTACGACGCGACCACGCTCGCCCAGACGGCGGTGCACGTCGACACGCCGAACGGCAGCGAGGGCGGCATCTGGCACGGCGGCGTCGGCCTGAACGCGGACGAGAACGGCGACGTTTTCTACGTCAGCGGCAACGGCACGTTCGACGGCGTGAGCAACTTCGGCAACAGCGTGGTGCGCCTCCATCCCGATGGCGCGGCGGGGCCCGCGAGTGGCCTCTCGGTCGCGAGCTTCTTCACGCCGTTCGACTCCAGCGACGCCAACGACGGCGACTTCGATCTCGGGTCCACCGGGGGCATGCTGATCCCGGGGACGCAGCTGCTCGTCACCGGCGACAAGCGCGGCCTCGGGTTCCTCGTGAACAAGAACCAGCTCGGCGGGATCGTCGATCAGGACTCGCAGATCGTGCAGCGCTTCCAGGGCAGCACGCGCGGCATGTTCGGAGGCGCGGCCTTCTACAAGAAGGGCGCCGGCGGCCGCTATTACCTGTGGGGCACCGGCGATCGACTGAAGTCGTTCGCGTTCGACGGGACGCAATTCGTCCTGCCTCCGCAGGTGAACACCAGCACGCTCATCGGGTATCCCGGCGGACAGCTCGCGGTCTCGGCCGACGGCGACACCGCGGGCACGGCGGTCCTCTGGACGGTGCGTTCGAAGCGCACGAGCGCCGGCCTCGCGCAGAGCGCGGGCGCCGGCGTGCTCCAGGCATTCGACGCGAACGACGTCACCCACGAGCTCTGGTCGAGCGAAGCGAAGCCGAGCGACATGCTCGGCTCGATCGCCAAGTTCGCGCCTCCCACCGTCGCGAACGGTCGCGTGTTCGTGGGCACGGCCTCGAACCAGCTCGTCGCGTACGGGCTCTTCGCGGGCAATCCTCCGCCGGTCACGGTCGGGCCCGACGGCGGCGGCGATGCGAGCGACGGCGCCGCCGCGCCCGACGGCGCTCCCGAAGCGGGCAACGTCGCCGCGCCGACGTGGTCGCAGATCTATGCACTCTACATCGGTCCTGGAACCCCTGGTCACTGCAGCGGAACCGGCGGCTGCCACACGACGCTGCGCGGCGGCTTCACGTGCGGAGCGACCAAGAGCGCCTGCTTCCAGGGCCTCGTCGCGGCGGGCCTCGTCACGCCGGCGAACGGGAGTGCTTCTCCGCTCGGCATCGTCGGTCAGTCACCGCTCGTGTGGCTCGGCGGTGGAATGCCGCTCGACAGTGCCGCGCAGAACCCGGCCGCCGCGGCCGCGGTGCAGGCGTGGGTCGCCGCCGGCGCGCTGGACAACTGAGGACCGCGCCGAGGCCGGCGTTGTGCCCCTCGTGGCCCCGTGCAACGGTGTTCGGGCTCTGAAGGAAAAGATCGAAAAGAACCCGGGCGCGCTGAAGATCACGCATCAAGCGCGTGGGCGAAACGGCATGGTCTACGACCTGAGCGCCGAGGGTAACCGGCTGACCGTGAGCATCTTCCAGCGCGAGAACCCGCAGGAGCCCGGCGACTGGCGCATCGAAGCGCGCGCGAGCCGCGCCGACGAGGCGATCGTGGTCTCGGAGTGGGGCAAGACGCGCCCGGATGCGCTGAAGAGCGTCGGCGCCACGTGGAGCGCGCGGCAGATGACCGACAACCTCCCGAGCTTCGACTGGGACGCGGTCGCGAAGCTCCTCGACTCCGTCCGCGCGATCTGAGACCGCGCGGCTCAGCCGGCGGGATCGATCGACAGGACCTGCGCCGCGACGAACGTCCGTTCGCCGATCGTGCCGACCTCGCTCTCGGGATCGAAAGCGACGAGCGTTCCGTGCAGCTCGGCGCCCTGCTTCATCTGGAGCGATGCGGACGAGCCGACGCCAGCCCTGCGCGAGCTCGTAGAAGGCATCCCAGTCCACGAACCCGCAGAGAAAGCCCTGCGCCGCACGCACCGGACAGGATGACGCCGCCGGCGCGGCCGTAGCGCGCCGCGAAGTCCTTCTGGATCTCACCGGTCGGGAGAAAGTGGAGACCGCGCACGGGCGAGCCCATGACAGGTCGCGCGAGCGGCACGAAGATGTTGAGCATCTCGCACATGAAGCGACGATCGTAGCATCGCGTGCCCGTCCCACCCGGGCCGAGCTCACTTCTTCGCGGAGAGCAGCTCGACGGCTGCGCGACGCGCAGCCTCCCCGACCTTCACGCCACCGATCATGCGCGCGATCTCGTCGACCCGCTCCTTGTCGTCGAGGCGCTTGACGGTGCTGGTGGTGCGGCCCTTGCGCTCCGTCTTGTCGATCACGAAGTGGTGATCGCAGAGCGCGGCGATCTGCGGGAGGTGCGTGATGCAGAGCACCTGGCGGTGCCGAGCGACGTCGGCGATGGCGCGCCCGATGACCTCGGCGATGGCGCCGCTGACGCCGGCGTCGACCTCGTCGAACACATAGAGGCCGGCGGGGCCCTTCTCGGCGAGGACGCGCTTCAGCGCGAGCAGCGCGCGTGAGAGCTCGCCGCCACTCGCGATCTTGCGGAGCGGCCGCGGATCCTCGCCCTTGTTCGGCGCGATGAGGAACTCGACGCGATCGATGCCGCTGCTGGTGAGCCGCGCGCCGTCGACCGCGGGGAGATCGCCCGACTGGTGGTTCGGCACCGCCGAGACGTCCACGACCACCCGGGCTCGCCCCATGCCGAGGCCAGCCAGCTCGCGACCGATGGCGTCGGCGAGGTTCGCGGCCGCGTCCCGCCGCTTGCGCGAGAGCGTGCGCGCCTCGGCCGACACCGCAGCGAGCGCCGACTCGCGCTTGTGCTCGAGGTCGACGAGGAGCTGGCTCGCGCCCGCCAGCTGTTCGAGCTGCTTCTTCACCTCGTCGCGATGCACGAGGAGCTCGTGCGTGGTCGGGCCGTGCTTGCGCAGCAGCTTCTGCAGGCGGAACCAGCGGTCGTCGACCTCCGCGAGGCGCGCCGGGCTCGACTCGATGTTCTCGGCGTAGCGCGCCAGCGCCCGCGCAGCGTCCGCGAGCTCGGAGCGCGCCGACTCGACAGTGCGCGCGATGGGCGCGAGCGTCTGGTCGATGGCGGCAGCCGCATCGAGGTCGGACGATACGCGCGCGAGCTGATCGCAGACCGCGCCTTCGCCCTCGTACAGGCGATCGGCAGCGCCCTGGGTCGCGGCCTGGAGCTTCTCCGCGTGACGGAGACGAGCGCGCTCGCTCTCGAGGTCGGACTCCTCGCCGGGCGACGGATCGAGCTCCTCGATCTCCTTCAGCTGGAAGGCGAGGAAGTCCTCGCGTTCCGCGCGATCGCGCTCGGCCTCGCGCACGCGCGTGATCTCGCGCACCACCTCGCCGAGCGAGGCCACCTTCTCGCCGAGCGCATCGCGCAGGCCGTCGAGCTTGCCGAACGCATCGAGGTACTCGAGGTGGGTCGCAGGATCGGTGAGGCTGACGCTCTCGTGCTGCGAGGCGATATCGCAGAGATCGGGCGCGAGCTCGGCGAGCTGCGCCGCGGTGGAGATCTTCCCGTTGAGGAAGGCGCGGCTGCGGCCCTCCGCCTGCACGACGCGGCGCACCACCAGCTCGCCATCGCATGGCACGCCGGCCGCCTCGAGCTTGGCGGCGACGCGGGAGCCCGACTCGACCTCGAAGAGCGCTGCCACCTC
>JAYTZB010001378.1:0-4563 GCA_043742085.1 Polyangiaceae bacterium | reverse complement strand
GGTCCCGAGATCGACAACCGGCTCGTCGATTTGTTCGATCCGGGTCGTTCGGCCTGATCTGGCGCTTTTCGCGGGTCTTTTCGCGCTCAATCCTCGCGGAGATCGACCGGGCCGTCGAGCGGCGGCCGCTGCATCATGCCGAGCGCTGCGATGCGCGCCCACGGCGGTGCAAGGCGCCGCGCCGAGCCAGGGTCGTCGCTGCCGATGGTGACGATGCCCTTCGCGAGCGGCGCGAGGAGCGTCGTCGCCTCGTCGAGCGACGCGCAGGCCGCGACGTGCACGGTCCGATACGGGGGCGGCAGCACCAGCGGCGCGCCGGGCGGCGCGATGCCGATGGCGTGCGCGCTGCCTACGAGGGCGCGACACGCATAGGTCATGGTCGCCACGTAACGTCCGGCAGCGGCCCGCTCCTCGGCCGGAACCGCTCCGCGCGGGATCGACACCTCGAGCCTTTCGAGCTCGGCGTGCAGCGCATCGGCGAAGGCCGACGCGCGTGCTTCGTCGCCGAGCACGAGGACCATGCGCGGGCTCAGGCAGCCGCGCTGATCGAAGACGACGACGTCATCGGCAAGGCCGCGGGCCGCTTCCGCCAGATCGGCACCTGCGGAGATCCACGCGACCCCCATGCCGCTGCCGTGCCCGCGCAGGCGTACGGCGGGCCTCGTCCGCGTGCGCATCTCGGCGATGGTCTCGTCGCGACCGTAGACGTGGATCTCGCCGGTCTCGACGCTGCCGATGTCGAGGTCGTCGGCGATGCGAAGGTGCGTATCGCCGAGCCTGTTGGCCTCGTCGACCAGGGCACGCGCGAATGCCGGATCGCGACGCGACGCACGCACGACGACGTCATCGGAGGCCGCGCGAGCCATGGCGATCGCGCGCAGCGCGCCCACGAAGACGTTCGCCGACAGGACCACCGCAACGTGCGGAAGATCTCCGGCGCGCTCGACGAGCGCCGCGAGCTCCAGGTCGCCGGCTTCCACCTCGACGTGCCTCGTCAGCCCGAGCTCGACGCCCTCCGCAGAGAGGCCCGTGGACGTCACGATGGCATCGACCAGGGCGCCGCGCTTCTCGATGATGTTGCGCGCTGCCTGCTGGAGACGACGCACGTCGACGATGCGTTCGGCGGCGCTTCGCGTCATCGCGTCGATCCTACTTGGTGCCCGACGCGGTCCTGCCGAGGATCTCGTCGATGGCGATGGAGCAGCCCCGCGGCGGCGCGCCGGCCGCACGGCCGAGCAGCTCGAAACCGCCGGTATTTGCGGGTCCGACGCGGCGCACCTGGTCCTGCGTGAGGATGGCGACTGCGCTATCGACGTTCATGAGGTCGACGACCTTGGCGATGCCGACGGCGCCGTCGGCGACGGGCGCGAGCGTCTCCGGGTCGACGGGAACGACGCGCGCCCACGGCGGCTCCGCATAGAGCCCGAGCGGCGCGCTCTCGTCGAAGAGCGTGCGCTCGTAGAACTGGCTCGACAGCTCCGTCATGCCGTACTCGCCGACGATCGAACGAACGTCGAGGTCGAAGACGCGGGCGAGATCCGCGCGCAGCACGTCGGGCGGCACCTCCCTGCTCCGTCCCTTGTAACCGCCGGTCTGCATCACGCGGCTGCCACGCGGCAGATCGAAGCTGGCTTTGCCGACGGCATCGACGAAGTGCACGAACGCGAACGAGGTGCCGAGGATCAGCATCGGCTCCACGCGCGCGAGCGCGATGGCCACGCGCTCGTCGAACGCCGCGATGTCCAGCACACCGTCGCCGTCGATCAGGTAGGTCGCGGATGCCGGAGCGGGCTGCCCGAAGGCCGCGACGAACGCCGCGCACATGTGGACGAGCGAGGAATCCGGTGCGTGCTCAGGGGACGGGCCGAGCACCACCACCGGAATCGGGCGCTCGAGATCGCGCGCCAGCCAGCGACGTCCGAAGGCGACCGCTGCCGCGTCGTACGTCGCCACGTCGCGCAGCGCATGCTCGCCGCGCGTCCCGACGGTGGTGCCGCTGGTGCGGAAGGTGACGGCGGCGTCGCTTGCCTCGAACGTCGCGACGCGCGTCAGCTTGAATGCGTCGGTCGGTACGGCGGGGATGTCGGCGACGCTGGTGAGCGCCGCCGGGTCGACGCCGCGCGCGCGACACAGGCGCGCATAACCCTCGATGCTCGCCGCTTGATGACGGGCGAGATCGCACGCGAGCGCGTCGAACGACTCGGGCGCAGGTGCGCCGGCCTCGAATGCCGCGACCATCGCGCGAGCACGCGCGTGGAGAGACGCGCTGGTTCCTGAAAGACTCACGCCCCTCGTCTAGTACCTGATTTCAGGGACTGCCAGCGGCACGCGCATGCGCGGCAACCTGGTCGTCGAGCGACGACGCCATCTTGCGGTAGAACTCGACGTGATCGAAGCCGGTGAACGGGTGACGGCCCTGCTTCGGCTGCCCGACCTCCCCGAGATGGTCGGCGGGGATGCAGCCCATGAACGTGCCCCACTTCGCGCTCTCCACCGTGACCATGCCGTCGTTCGGCCGGAGCTCGGTGCCATGCGCGACGAACGCCGCGGCGGGAACGAGCGTCGCGTCCATGCCGTCGCGGATTCCGAGGCGCGTCTGGATCTTGCCCTCGCACGCGTCGTAGTCCTTCGGGTTCGGGATCCCGAGCACCGCGCTCACGCCGGCCCACGAGACGTAGGTGACTCGCGGGTCGTCCTGGACGGCGGGGTTGAAGCTCGTGGAGGTGGTCTTCTCGCTGATCGAGGCGAGCGCCGCCTTCAGATCGCTGTCGTCGGCGAGATCGCGATCGGTGAACGTTCGGCCCCATACCGAGGCCATCGCGTTCACGGCCTTGTCGAGATCGTCGGGGATGATCTTCAGGAGCACGTCGGCGATGGCCGAGCCGCGATGTGGCGTGGAGATCGTGGTGAGCGAGGCGACGCGATCGCCGTAGCCGAGCTTCGCGATGAGGTAGCGCGAGTCGAGGCCCCCCATCGAGTGCGCGATGATGTGGACCTTGCTGGCATCGCAGCCAGGCTTGGCGCGGCACTCGCGCTGCGCCGCGTCGACGTGCGCGGCGAGCTCGGCGGCGCGTGCGGGGACGCCCTTGTACGGAGAGACCTGCGCGGCATGCACGACGTGACCGTCGGCGCGCAGCTTGTCGGCCACCTGGTAGAAGCTCCAGCGATTCGTGCGCGAGCCGTCGAAGCCGTGCGCGAGGACGATCGCGTGCTTCGACGCGCGCGCGGTGAACGCGTCTTCGCCGGTCTGCGAGGCCTCGCCCGCGCCATCGGCCGACGTGTCCGCAGCGCAACCGGAGATGGCAACGAGGGAGACAGCGACGAGGAGCGCGAGCTTCTTCATGGGGTCAGACGACAATGTAAGCAAGCCTCGCACCCGCTGCCTCGCCCACGAAACTGTTGGTCTTTTCAGGGCGCGAAGCGCTTCAGAGGCGCGCGATGGGGACCGGCGGGACCACCCTCCGGGAAACCGCGATGCACCAGGCAGGCGCGGTAGCCTGTCACTGTGAGCGCAACGCGCCTCGTGACCATCGTCTTCGGGGCGACGCTGGTCGCCTTCGCGGCGACGTCGCTGGCCGTCGGCTGCAAGAACGGCGACTACGACGGCTCGTACGACGGCAGCTTCGACGGCGGCGCGAGCAACGGCGGCGCCACAATTTCGCGTCTCGTGCAGCCCGGCAAGACGGAGACCTTGGCGTCTGCCGATGGCGTGATCGACGTCACCTTCGGCGCGGGCACCTTCGCCGATCCGGCGACCGTCACCATCACCGCGGCGGGCGAGCAGACGCTCGAGAGCGGCCTCATCGTTCCGATCTTCATCGTGAGCGCCGACAGGAAGCCGGCGAAGTTCTTCCAGGTGAGCTTCCACGGCTCGGGCAACGGCATCGGCGGCCAGCAGGATCGCGCGCTCGTTCCCGCGCTGCGCGCGTCCACGGGCACCTTCACGGCGCTCGGGATCGCGGGCGCGCCGACCATGGGCGGACCAATCTCGACGTACTGGGGCCTCACGAGCACGTTCGGCACGTTCTCGCTCGCGTCGGTCTCGGGTGCGCAGACGCGCAGCTTCGCGGAGACGCCGTCCAGCTGCACCGGCCAGTGCTGCCATCCGACCAACAGCGGACAGGTCGTTGGCTTCGAAGGTGGCTGCCTGTGCGCCACGGAGCCCGATCTCGCTTGCTTCCTTGCACACTGCACGGATCTCGCAGGCCCGGCGGCGCGTTGCAGCGCCATCGGCGCTGGCAACAGCGTGGGGAGCGTCGACTGCAAACCGTTCGGCGCGACCAACTGCCCGGGTGGCGGCTGTCCGGGTTATTCCGGCACGTGCGGTGGCGGTGGCGGTGGCGGTGGCAACTTCAACGACTGCTGCATCGTCAACAAGAACAGCGGCAGCTGCGTCATGGGCTCCTGCGCGGGGTTCTCCGCGCGCTGCACCGCTGCTACCGCATGTCCGGCGAGCACGACGTGTTGCGTCTTCGAGACGGAGTCGTATTGCGCGGCCGACTGTCCGGCGGCGCAGCGCGCGTGCTCCTCGAATGCAGACTGCCCGGATGCCGGTGCTGACGC
>JAYTZB010001377.1:0-5361 GCA_043742085.1 Polyangiaceae bacterium | reverse complement strand
ATGCCGGTGTCGTTCGGCACCACGCAGATCCACATCCCGCTCCCCAACCTCAAGGTCCCGACCGCCACCGTTGCGATGGGCACCATCAAGGCCGGCCAGCAGGCCGAGCAGATCGTCACCATCGACAGCACCGGCGAGCTCGGCGGCAAGCTCACGTTCGAGAGCTCGGACCCGCAGTTCACCGTTCCCGCGGGCGAAGCGCGCGTCGGTGCAAAGTCGAAGCTCCCGCTCAAGATCGTCTTCAAGGCCACGTCGGACGGCTCCGCCTCCGCGACCATCACCGTGCGCTCCAACGATCCCGACTCTCCGGAGCAGACGTTTCGCGTCGCTGCCAACGGCGCTTCTCTCGACCCCAAGGGCGAGGACGGCACGACCGGCCCGCGCTCGGGCGGCGTGAGCAGCCTCGACCCGGTGCCCAGCGACAACGCGGGTTGCTCCACGGCTGCGGTCGGCTTCGCCTCCACTTCCAGCTCGACCGCGGGCCTCGCGGGGCTGCTCGTCGGCCTCGGCCTCGTGCTCGGAGCACGCCGCCGTCGCAAGGAGTGAGCTTCGCCGCGACGTCGTGCGCTATCGCTGCTGGTCGGCGGCATCGGGATCGTGAACGTGAGTGGGGTTCGGGATCGTGCCGGCGCGGAGAGCAGCACGTCTCGATCCCATCGAAGCGCATCGAGGCGCATCGAGGCGCAGCGAGGAGAGTGAGCGCTCAGAGGCCGGCGGCCTTGTACTGCTGCGGGTGATCGTAGTCGCGGTCGCTGTCGTCGGGGACACCGTCGCCGAAGCCGAAGTTGAGGAGGGCGGTCCACGGCAGCACGCCGTCGTCGGCATGGTTCGCGAGGCCGATCTGCATGCCGCGAAGGCTCTTCGTGTGGTTGAAGACGCCGATCTGGACGCCGCGCACGCGCTCCGCGAGGTTCACGACGCCGACCTGCGCGCCGTCGATGGACTTCGCGTAGGTGCCGAGCGCCCCGACCTGGATGCCGGTGTGCTCTTCGAGCGCGACCGCGCCGCCGCCGACCTGGATGCCGATCGACTCCTTGGAGAGAGCGACGAGGCCGGTCTGCAGGAGGCCGTGGAAGCTGCCTGCGCCGGCGCCCATCACGCCGACCTGCACGATGCCGCGGAAGTCGTTCGACGTGAACGACGAGCCGCCGATCTGCCCCACGCCGTAGAAGTTGCCGTTGACGGTGCTGACGAGGCCGACCTGCGCGACGCCCGCGAACTGATTCTTTCCGCCGGTCTCCTTCTCGCCGAAGACCTTGGGCCCCGTCGCGTTGACGACGCCGAGCTGCACGATGCCGGCGAAGTCGCCCTGCGAGTGATTGAACGCGCCGACCTGCGCAGCGCCGGCGAAGCTCTTGTCGGTCCGGTTGTAGAGACCGAGCTGGGTGACGCCGGTGAACGTTCTCGCGCGGTTGAACGCCGCGAGCTGCGTCACACCGGTCATCGAGAGGCTGCGGTTGTACGCGAGGGCGGTCTGCCCGATGCCGATGAAGGTGCGGGCGCGGTTCTCGGTGATGCTCAGCTGGACACCGCCGCCGAACGTGTCGGAGAGGTTCCGGCCGAGAGCGATCTGCGCGAGACCGATGTGCGTGCCGGCGTCATTGCGCACGGCCGAGAGCGAGAAGCCGCCGTAGAACTGCTCGGTGCGGGCGTGGGCAAGCGCGAACGTGGCGATGCCGCCGAACGTGCCGAGCCTCGGACGTAGGCCCGCGTGCAGCACGGCCCAGTCGCCCGGAGGATCGGTGGCGATCGGCGCGTTGCTCGAGTGGCGGGTGTCGCTGTCGTACGAGCCGTAGGAACGAGGCGCCTGCGCGTAGTCGGTGGCGACGCCGCTCTCCTCGACGCTCGTCGGGGACGCCGCGCTCGTGCCTGCCATGGGCGCCGGCTGCGGCGCCAAGGGCTGCGCCTGCTTCTGCATCTCCGCCTTCGACCGCGCCGGCGTCGTGCCGAAGGACGCCTCGTCCCGATCCATCTGCTGCGGCTGCTGCTGCGCCTGCGCCTGCGCCTGCTGGGCGTGCGCGTCGGCGGCGGAGAGGAGGAGAAGGGCGGCGGGAGCGAAGGAGGCGAGCAGGGTGTGGAAGCGCATGGTCCGTCAGAAACGAGCCATCGAGCCGGACCTTACAGGCCCGTTCGCGAAAAGGATCCACTTCGG
Organism: Polyangiaceae bacterium; assembly: GCA_043742085.1. Classification (GTDB taxonomy): domain Bacteria; phylum Myxococcota_A; class Polyangia; order Polyangiales; family Polyangiaceae; genus Labilithrix. Next base: position 3,209 of record JAYTZB010001377.1, on the reverse strand, counting down.
GCGCCGCGCCAGGAGGTAGCCGCGCGTGCTCGGCTGCTCCACCTCCAGGTAAGGCGCGCGCTCCATGCGTGCCTCCACGACGAGCCCGGCGCTCTCGAGCGCGGTCTCGACCACCTTGCGATCGAAGAAGACGAGCTCGAGCTCGACGCGCTCCCCTAGAACGCCGTGATTCCCGCGAGCGATGCGTCGTGCAGCTCGAGGGAAAGCATCGAGCCGTCGGGCCCCACGAGCTCCGCGAAGGCGCCGAGGAGCGCGCGATCGAGCGGTTTGCAGCGCAGCTCGTCGAAAAACTGCTCCGCGTAGCGCTCGGCGACGCGGTCATAGCTCTCCGTGACGACGGCTCTCGTAGCGGGCGGGCTCACCCCTGCCGCGTAGCACGGACGATCGCCCTCCGAGCGGGTGCGCGGCGAAATCGACAGCGTTGCTGGAAATGGGACATTGTCGACCGGCTTACCCTATGTCATGGACTCGCCCTCTCACGAGAGCCCCCACGGCCTTCGAGGCCACGATTTCCGCCGAAACGCACCGAGACGAGCGAAGCATGACCCCGGAATCGAGCTCCTCTGCCCCCCGCCACCAGACCCCGCGCCAGCCTCGGCTGCCGGTCGTCCTCGCCGTCGAGCTGAGCTCGAAGGCCAAGCCGGGTCGCTGCGGTGTCACGCGCAACGCGAGCGGCAAGGGCCTCCTCATCGTCACGCCGAGCCGCTTCTCCGTGGGCGACGAGCTCGATCTTGCCGTGCACGTCGGAGATCAGTCTGGCCGCGCGTCGGCTCGCGTCGTTCGCGTCGAGGAGAACGGCAAGGACTCCGCCGAGACCTGGCGTTACCGCCTGGCCGTGGAGCTCGACGGCGCGCTCCCCGAAGCGCTCCTCGAAGAGGCCCGTGCCCGCGCGCCCATGGCGAAGGCTGGCTGAAGCGCTCGCGCCCATGTCGAGAGAGACCAAGCGCGCGACCAAGACCAAGCGCGCGAAGAAGGCGCCGTCGAGAACGAGCAGGTCACGAAGCGTCGCCGAGAAGGGCGCGCTGGCCGGCTGCCGCAAGCGAACCGAGGACGGCCATCGCGGCGCCGGTCGCACACCGCCGTCGGAGGCAGCGAAGTCGACGCGCGTCGTCGGTGCCGCGCGCATCGACGAGTCGATCCGCGATTACGTCGCCACCGAGGACGAGAAGCTGCTCCAGCTGCCAGCCACCGACACTGGCGACTTCACGACCACCGATCCGTGGCGCGTGATGCGGATCACCGCCGAGATCGTCGACGGGTTCGACACCCTCTCATCGGTGGAGCGCGGCGTATCCATCTTCGGCTCGGCGCGAACGTCACCGGATGATCGGCATTACCAGCTGGCAGTCGAGACAGCCCGACTGCTCGCGAAGGCCGGATACGCGATCATCACCGGTGGCGGCCCCGGCATCATGGAGGCCGCGAACAAGGGCGCGCGCCTGGGAAAGGGCCGCTCGATCGGCTGCAACATCGAGCTGCCCTTCGAGCAAGGCACGAATCCCTACGTCGATACCGCCATCAACTTTCGCTACTTCTTCGTGCGCAAGACGATGTTCATCAAGTACTCGAATGCCTTCGTGGTGTTCCCCGGCGGATTCGGCACGCTGGACGAGGCCTTCGAGGCGCTGACGCTGATCCAGACCGGGAAGATCTATCGATTCCCGGTGGTGTTCGTGGGCAAGGCGTACTGGTCGGGGCTCGTCGACTGGCTGCGCGACAAGGTGCTCGGCGCGCACAAGATCTCGCCCGAGGACCTCGACCTCTTCACCGTGACCGACGATGCCGCAGAGGCCGCAGCTTGGGTGATGCGGGCCCACCGCTGACCGATCGGCTACATTCGAAGCATGTGCCTCATCTGCATCGAACTCGACAAGAGTGGCGAGGAGGTCGAGGCGAAGCTCGACGAGGCCGAGCAGGCCGAGAATCGCAAGACGCCGACGCCCTGAGCGCCGGCTGACGAATCACTTCGGCTGATACGTCGCCAGCGCCGCAGGATCGTTCGCGGCCGCGCGTGCGTCCTCGAGGCGTACCTCCCCGGCGGCGACGCGATCGGCGAGGCTGCGCTCGAGCATGATCATGCCCTCACGGCGCCCGGCCTGGATCACCGAGGTGATCTGCGCGGTCTTTCCGTCACGGATCAGCGCCGCGACCGCGTGATTCGCGCGCAGCACCTCGAGCGCGACGACGCGGCCGCTGCCACGCGCGCGCGGAAGAAGACGCTGTGCGACCACGGCGCGGAGCGAGTCGGCGAGCTGCGATCGGATCTGTGATGCACGCTCCGGCGGATAGGCATCGATGATCCGCTCGATGGCCGACGCAGCGGAGCGACTGTGCAGCGATGCGAGCACGAGGTGCCCGGTCTCGGCAGCGGTGAGCGCGAGGCTGATGGTCTCGGGATCGCGCATCTCTCCGATGAGGATCACGTCGGGGTCCTGGCGGAGCGCGTCGCGGAGGCCGCTCGCAAAATTCGGGACGTCGCGTCCGATCTGGCGACGGCGCAGGACCGAGGTGGCGGGCGCGACGAGGACGTACTCGATGGGATCCTCGAGTGTCGTGAGCACCACCGAACGACGGCGAAACGCCTCCTGGGCGAGCGCGGCGAGCGTCGTCGACTTGCCCGAGCCCGATGCGCCGCACACGAGCACGAGGCCGTGCGGCAGCTCGACGAGGTCGTCGAGCGCGATTGGTAGATCGAGCGACGCGAGCGAAGGCGCGTGGCGAGGCAGGAGGCGGATCGACGCGGATCTCCCGGAGTCGGCGCGGAAGATGTGGACGCGCACACGACCGACGTCGCGGATCTCGAGCCCGAGGTCGAGCGAATGGGCGCGCGCGTAGCGAGCCTCGAGCGCAGCGGGGAGGGGAAGCATGCTCGCGAGATCGACGGGCGCGCCGTCGAGCAGCTGGAGCCTGCCGTCGATGCGAATCGTCGCGGGCTGGCCGTCGCAGAGATGGAGATCGCTCGCGCGTCGCTGCGCGGCGTGCGCCACGAGCTCGGCGAGCATGGGCGACGCGGCGAGATCGGTCGCGGCCGCCGCGACCGCGACGTCGGTGGCGCTGCGTTCGTGCGCCCGCGCCTGCTCGTGCTCGTGCTCGTGCTCCTGTGATGGCGCTTGTGATGGCGCAATCGCCGCCGGCGGAGCGGCGACCGACGCGGTGGCCGCGCGAGCCGAGGACTTGCGGAACACCGCGTCGAACCCGTTGTCACCGCG
>JAYTZB010001376.1:0-3003 GCA_043742085.1 Polyangiaceae bacterium | reverse complement strand
CGATGCGCCACGCCCGCACGTGATCATGCTCTTCATGGAGTCCTGGAGTGCGTACTACACGGATCGGCCGAGCCCCGACGGTGGCACCGTCACGCCGGTCTTCGATCGGCGAAGGCGCGAGGGCCTGGCCTTCGACCACTTCTACGGCAACTCCGTGCAGAGCAGCCGCGGGCACTTCGCGACGCTCTGCTCGGTCATCCCGATGTTCCGCGGCAAGGAGTTCATCGATCTCCCTGGCACGCGCTTTCACTGCTTGCCGCAGGTGATGCGCGACGAGGGCTACAGCACGTTCTTCTTCTCGGCGACCGCCGACCCCGAGTTCGATTTCGCGGACGAGGTCTTCCGGCGGCTCGGTTTTGGCGACGTGCGCTGGACCGAAGAGAAGACGGCCGCCATCGAGCCGACCTCGTGGTGGGGTACCGGCATCCAGGACGACGTCTTCTATCGTCGCTTCTTCTCCGCGCTCGACGAGAAGCTCGCGAGCGATCCGACGGCGCCGATCTTCGCGGTGCTCGCCAACACGTCCCACCATTACCCGTTCAACCGCGGTCCGCAGCACGTGCCTGCACCGGGCTATGCCACGAAGTACCAGCGCGACTTCGCGGCCTCACTGAGCGCAGCAGACGGCTGGCTCGACGCATTCTTCGTCGAGCTCGAGCGACGTCCGGCGTTCCGCGATGCGCTCGTCGTGCTGGTCGGCGACCACAGCTTTCCTGCCGACGAGCATGGCATCCACTTCAACGGCCTCGGCGCCTACGAGGAGGCCTTCCGCACAGGCTTCGCGCTGCGGTGGCCCGGTCACGTGCCTCCGCGGATCGAGACCAAGCAGGCCGCCTCACAGCTCGATCTCGCACCCACCATCGTCGATCTCTTGCAGCTCCGGATCAGCACGCACTTCACCGGACGCTCGCTGTTCGACGAGGATGGTGACCGGCCGCCGGTACCGCTGGTCCAGCCCTACGACGGCGTGCGGCTCGCCGCGGTGAGGTGGCCGTTCAAGCTGGTGCGCCACGAGACGGCGGAGCAGGAGCACCTCTACGATCTCGCGGTCGACCCGGACGAGGAGCACGACCGCATCGCGGATCCGCGGCTGGCCTCGGAGCTGTCGGCGCTCCGCGAGACCATCGTCCGGATCCACGCGAGCGAGCCGATCGTGCGCGCGAATCGGGTGTGGCCGCCGCTCCCGCCGCGCTGACCCCTAGGGTGCGACGAGTGCGAACGAGGTAGACTGACTGCGATGGCCACGAAGAAAGCCAAGGTCGACGCCGCGCCGGCGCAGGTGCCCGCCGAGCTGCTGATCGATGCGAGCAACAAGTTCGTCGCGCGCGCCAAGATCGCCGCCGCCAAGAAGTGGAGCCTCGCGCGTGCGGAGAGCATCGCCGGCGGCGTTCACGTCGCGTGGTACCTCCTCGCCCTCGGTCGCAAGGGAGACGCGCGCGGCCTCGCCGACGAGATCGCCGACGCGGTCACCGGCGGCGAGGGCGCCGTATGGTGGGAGGCCGCGGGCGCCATCGCGCTGGCCGCTCGTCTCGCGCGCGAGGCCGGGGAGGAGCCGCGTCGTGCTGCGCTGATCGCACGCCTCGTGGAGAGGCCAGCCGTGCCCTCCGAGCCCGTGGCAGCGCTGCTCAAGGCCATCGCCGAGGCGGAGAAGGACGTGCGCTCCGCCGAGGTCGACCCGTCGCAGAAGTTCGCGTGCGAGGGCTTCGCGCGAGGCTGCGCACGCGCCACGTACTTCCGCGAAACGGCCGCCGAAGCCCGCTACCAGCCCGGCACCGTCGACGCGTCCGCGCTCGAAGCCACCATCGCCGGCGCCCTCGAAGGCCTCCGCGCGCAGCTGGGCGGCCGCTAGAAGGCTGAGCACGATTCTCGTTCCGAGAACCGTACTCGGCCCTTTAGCTTCTACCCTTGTGGGAGCTTCGCTCCCCTCATCGGCTTCGCCGATGAGCCTCCCCGTACTCGCCTACGGCGAACCGTGCTTCGCACGGGCGAGAGCTCTAGTCGTTGGGAGGAGGCGGCATACTGCCTTGCTTGACGCCGCCGGCTTCCTCGATGGCATCGGCGCGCTTCGAGCGCTTGTTGCACTGGAGGATCTGCTTGCGCACGCGGACCGCGTCGGGGGTGACCTCGACGAGCTCGTCGGCGTCGATCCACTCCATCGCAGTCTCGATGGTGAGGACGCGCGGCACGGCGAGGGCGATGTTCTCGTCCTTGCCGTGGTTACGGACGTTGGTCTGCTTCTTCTCGCGGACGAAGTTCACGTCGGCGTCGCTCGGGCGATTGTGCTCGCCGACGATCATGCCCTCGTAGACGGCCTCGCCGGGCTTCACGAAGAACTCGCCGCGTGCCTGGAGGTGGTTCATGGCGTACGGCGTGCAGACGCCCTGGCGATCGCTGACGATGGCGCCGAGCTGGCGCTTCGCCATCACGCCGCCCCACGGCTCCCAGCCGTCGAACATCGTGGTGAGGAGGCCGGTGCCGCGCGTCGAGGTGAGGAACTCGCCGCGGAAGCCGATGAGGCCGCGGCTGGGGATGCGGAACTCGAGGCGCGCGCGGCCGTGGCCGTGGTTCGCCATCTTGGTCATGCGGCCCTTGCGGAGGCCGAGGCGCTCGGTGGCGACGCCGATGTACGCGTCGGGCACGTCGACGACGACGAGCTCGTACGGCTCGTAGTCGACGCCGTTCTCGTTCTTGGTGATGACCTCGGGGTTGCCGAGCTGCACCTCGTAGCCTTCGCGGCGCATCGTCTCGACGAGGATGGCGAGCTGGAGCTCACCGCGGCCGAGCACCGTGAACGTGTCGGGAGAGTCGGTGTCCTCGAAGCGGAGCGCGAGGTTCTTGCGGACCTCGCGCACGAGGCGCTCACGAAGCTGACGGCTCGTCAGGTACTTCGAGAGCTTGGACTTGCCGGCGAAGGGCGACGTGTTGACGCCCATCTTCATCTTGAGGGTCGGCTGCTCGACGATGATGCGCGGGAGAGCGCGGCTCTCGAAGCCGGGGTTTTGG
>JAYTZB010001375.1:0-2130 GCA_043742085.1 Polyangiaceae bacterium | reverse complement strand
GGGATCGCCGCGGCGTCCGTGAAGGAGAGGCCCTTCGGCATCGGGAGCAGGTTCGCGTCCGGCACCACGATGTGACGCGCGTAGCCGCCCTGCGTGTTCTCGCCCATGATCTTGTAGCTGCGGCAGAACGTGTCCTGGCCGAGCAGGCAGCGCTCGCAGGCCCCGCACGACAGGCCGGGGTTCACCACGATGCGGTCGCCGACCTTCGCGCTCTTCACGCCGGGGCCGAGCGCCTCGACCTCGCCCGCGACGTCGGCGCCGAGGCGATGCGGGAACTCGTAACGGAAATGCGGCAGCCCACGGCGCGCCCAGAGATCGATGTGGTTCAAGGCCACCGCGCGCACGCGGATCCGCACCTCGCGCGGACCGGGCTCCGCGAGCTCGATCGTGGCTCGCTCGAGGACCTCGGGGCCTCCCGTCGCACGCATCACCATCGCTTCGGTCTGCATGCTGCCGACCCTAGCCCAACTCGCCACCGATGCGGATGGACGGCAGCTCGGTTACGCGAGCATCTCGCGCGGGCGCGCGCCCGTCGCCGGAAGCACGGCATGCGAGAGGGCGAGCGTCATCACGAGCACGCTGCGGTAGACCGCATGCACGTCGTCGACGTCGACGTCGCGCGCCTCGCGGCCTTCGCCCGGCGCGTTGCCGTGCCCGTCGGCGGGCTCGAGCGCTGCCTCGACATGCTCGTTCACGAACGCGAGGATGCCGGGCTGCTCGATGGCCATCACGTCCTCGAGCTCGAGCGGCTCCTCCGAGTGCGTGGCGCGCAGCTCCTCCTCGAGGGTGAGCGCGCTCTGCGCGGCCTCGAAGGCCTGGTCATCGACCTCGCCGAGACGTGCGCCGAACGCGCGCTCGAAGGCGAGCCACACCGCGATGGTCAGGAAGTAACCGAGCGCGAGCGCCGTCTCGTCGAGCGGGCGCGCCAGCACCTGCGCAGCGCTCTGCGCGAGCGCGACCTGGGTGGTCTCGAAGCGTCCGAAGGCGTCGTCGAGATCCGACTTCGGTGACAGACCGTTCTCGGCCAGCTCCTCCTCGATGCGATCGAGGACCTCACGGTCGACGACCGCGTAGGCAGGAACAGGACGGATGGCCGCGCCGCGGACCCACATGACACCGGAAATTCTAGCACGCCGTCCGGCACGGCCTCGCGTGGTCAGGGCTGGCGAGGCGAACGGAGCGCGTGCAGGCTCCACGCGTAGCCGAGGGCGAGCGCGATCCAGCTGAGCAGAAGCCCTCGACCGAGCGGGCTGCGCGAGGTCGCGACGCCGCCGAATCCCCCATGAAACTGGGCAAATGATTCGCTCACTGCGAGACGTCGGGCGAGCACGGCGCACGCCACGACGAGGCCGCCGCCGATCCCGGCGCTCACCTTGAGCACACGCGTCCCACGCTTCGCGATGGCCCACGGCGCGGCGACCGAGAAGCCGAGCGGCAGCGACGCGGCCGCCACGACCACCAGCAGGAGATCGACGGCCGACGGCACCCGGCTCCACGACACCAGGTAGAGGTACGACCAGTCGCCGTGCAGAGCAGCGAAGTACCCGACCACCGGGCCGAAGACGATGGCGCCGAAGGCCAGCGCGACCAGGAACGGCCGCGCAAGAAGGAGGGAGACCTCGGAGCGTGCGAGCTCGGACCGTGCCACCCACGCCAGCATCATCCCGAGGAGGACGCCGACGGGAATCGCGAACGGGAGCGGCATGGGACGGCCGGCACGATAGCGAGAAACCAGGCCCTCGGGCAGACCTGGGCATGCCCCGGTGTGTCCAGGCCGACAATGGGCTAAAGAGCATCCCGTGGACGAGACCCGATTGAAGGAGCTGCTCGCGCGCGTGCAGGCTGGAAGCACGCCCATCGATGACGCGTTCAAGGAGCTGCGTCAGCTGCCGTTCGCCGACCTGGGCTTCGCGATGGTCGATCACCATCGCGCGATCCGGCAGGGCGTTCCCGAGGTGATCCTCGGGGAGGGGAAGACCTCCGAGCAGATCGTCGGCATCGCTCGCGAGCTCGCGCGCATGGGACAGAACGTGCTGGTCACGCGCATCGACGCGGACAAAGCCGCGGTGCTCATCCGCGAGGTGCCCGGCGTGAAGCACAGCGTTGCCGCTCGCACCTGCACGCTCGAGA
>JAYTZB010001374.1:0-3248 GCA_043742085.1 Polyangiaceae bacterium | reverse complement strand
CTGCGCGACGCCGAAGTAGTAGACGATGATCGAGCCGATGAAGAGCTCGAGGATGAGGATGAACTTGATCTGCGTGACGAGGTACGTCTTGCAGGTCGCGTAGATCAGCTCGCTCACTTCGAGCATCGACTTGTGAACGGGCGCGTTCTCGAGCTGCTTGTAGATCATGAATGCGAAGAGCATTCCGACCACGCAGACGCCGATGCCGGCGTAGAGCAACGTCGAGCCGGCCGTGCCGCCGAAGAAGCTCGCGACGCTGGGGTCGTCGAGCCGCGGGACGATGAGGGCAGCCTCGCCGCCGTGATGAGATGCAACTGCAGGGGCGACGGTGCCCATCGTGGTGCCGGTTCCCATCGTGGTGGGCGCGGTGCCCATGTGGTCTTGCGCCCACGCCGGGAGCGCCAGGAGCCATGTGAACAGCACACCCGCGGCTGCGACGAGCGCGCGGCCCAGGTGAGCAGCAGACTTGCGAGACATCATCGACTGAGTCCTCTCCGAGTTTTGGGAATCTTCCCGTACTCGAGGGGTTGGCCGCCTGAACGGTCGATTCGAGGTCCGCTAGCTTCTCTAGCGAAGTCGAATCACGAGCAGACGCTTCAGCACGCCTCGTCCTCCGGCCGCTTCGACCCCAATGAATTGAGGGGTTTCGTCGACCGAGGTGGCGCGCTCATACCAGCGTTTCTCGCACGAGTAAACGGAACGCTTCGCAACGCGTCATTCCTCACGATTCCGGTATCTTCGCGGTCATGTCGCGCCTTCCTGCGTCGCGCTCGCTCTTCTCGTTCACCTTGTCCGTCTGCCTGCTCGCCACCCTCGCCGCGGGCTGTGCGAGGTCGGCGTCGACCGCCATCGGAGCGCCGTCCGGCGGCGGCGCAGCGACCCAGATGGTGTTCGATGCGGTGGTTCCTTCCGTGGTGGCCGTCCTCAACGACGACCGGGCCATCCGCGAGGACGAGCAGAGACGCGCGATGCAGGAGCTCGGCAAGGACGAGCACGCGCCGAAGAACATCATCGACGTGTCGCTCCGCAAGGAGCCGATGCCGCACGGCACCGGCTTCCTCATCGAGGGTGGCTTCGTCATCACCGCGGCGCACGTCGTTCTCTCGCCCGACCACATCAAGCTGACGACGCGCGGCGGTGAGACGGTGGATGCCGACCTCGTGCAGATCGACGAGGTCCGCGACGTCGCCGTCCTCCGACCGAAGACGCCGCTGAAGAACGTGCCGGCGCTGAAGCTCGCCGCGCAGAATCCGTCGCCCGGTCGGCCCGTCTGGGCCCTCGGCCATACCGGCGCGGGTCTGTGGGCGCTGTCGTGGGGGATCTCGGAGGGCATCACCTCGGGGACCGTCGAGCTGCTCGGCGCGAAGCTCCTCCTCTTCGATGCCGCCGTCTATCCCGGCTTCTCGGGTGGTCCGGTCATCACCGTCGACGACGGCGGGCATCCGGTGGTGGTGGGCGTCAACCACGCCATCCTCTTCACCGGCGGAGAGGCGCGCGTCGCCTCGATCTCGAGCGCCTCGTCGCTCGCCGACATCCGCGACGTCCTCGCGCACAACGCCGCGCCCATCGAGCAGAAGCTCGCCGCGTTCGCCCAGCAGAAGAGCAAGGAGACGCGCGCCACGCTCTTCATCACCAAGAACTTCTCGGTGCATCGCGATCCGCAGATGCTGACCACGGCCGCCATCGTCGGGAACGACCGCACCATCGTGATGGGCACCGACGACACCGTCCGCATCCCGGTGCTCGCGATGCTGTTCGGTCTGAGCAAGGGCAAGCACGACGTATCGTTCGAGCTGCTCGACCCGAGCGACGTGCTCATCGACAAGGTAGAGAAGCCCATCAAGGTCGAGGAGCACGAACGCGTGTCGTTCGCGTCCGCCGACTTCCGCTTCGGCGCGAAATCGAGCGGGCACTACGACGTCGTCGCGAAGGTCGCCGGCAAGGTGGTCGGCAAGACCGTGGTCTGGGTGCAGGACGACGAGGACGACGACCAGCAGATCGACGAGGAGCACACCGACGCCGACGACAACGGCGAGCCGCAGGTCGACGTCATCGTGGCGTCGTTCGGTCGCGACGATCCGTTCGCGCTCGGAGGCATCCGCGCGGGCTGGGTGGAGTGGCGGTTTCCGCGGCGCGTGGAGTTCACGTGGTTCGCGCGCGGCTCACGCGGCTGGTCCGGCACCAACGTCGCGATCAGCGCGTTCGTGCTCGACGACACCGGCAAGATCGTGGGCCGCGGCGTCGGTTGCATCCGTCCCGAGCTCAGGCCCGAGCACACGTGGAGCTGCGCCGGCGCGGGCGGCACGCCCCTCGTCACGAAGGAAGGCAAGTACGACGTCGTCTTCGCGTTGAACGATCGCCCCATCGCGATGTGGCCGATGGAAGCGATGGTCCGCACCTCGAGCAACAGCAGCGCGCTCGACAAGTGGATGAAGGACCTCCACCAGAAGCGCGACGTGAAAAAGCACGCCCCGAAGCGGCCCCTGCCCGCCGCGCCGACGCCGGCCGTGAAGCAGAAATAGACGACGCGTTCCCTCAGAGCAGCGCGATGAGCTGGCGGACTGCGCCAGCAATTCGCCGCGCGGTGACCAGAGCTGGTGCTCTTCCGTTGGCGCGGCGCCGCCGAAGCGCGAGAAGAAGTGGATCGTGAAGTCCACGCTCGCCAGGAGACGCGGCATCGAGGCCGTCGCGACGATCGCCGCTGGAAGGCTGTCGGGGAGGAATGCCGCGAGCGGCGCATCGAGCACCGCCGGCTCCCGGAGGCGAACCCACGCTGCGATGCGCGCCTCCTTCGCCGCAGAGAACGGCTTGATCGGACCGCAGAAGCGCGCGTCCACGTGCTGGAAGAACTCCGCGATCCCCGGGACGCTCGCGAGCCGCAGCTCGGGAACCGCTGCAGCCGCCTCCACCGCCGGCATCGGCGCGTGGAGGTAGCGATCGCCGTCCGCGCGCGGCCGATCCTTGCAGAAGCTCGCAGAGGCGATGGTCGTCACGCCCTTGTCGAGGGACGCGAGCGTGCACCTCGGGCGACAGACGAGATCGACGTGTGTGGATCCTGCTGACCTCGGGCGCCGCAGCGTGTGCAGCACGCGACGAGGAGGCGAAAATTCCGCGGCCGCCGCGGAATGGAATGGCACTTTCAATTTGCGTTATCAATGCACATGGATTGCCACTTATCCGCGTATCAAACATGATTGTTATCCACATCCGCGCGCGCGAACGCGCGATTTCCGCAGCGAACGAGCCCT
>JAYTZB010001373.1:0-4949 GCA_043742085.1 Polyangiaceae bacterium | reverse complement strand
ACGGGAATGCCCGTCGCAGGCGTCGCGCCGGGAGCCGTGGGAGTCGCTCCGGGCTGGGCCGGCGTCACGAGCACGCCGCCGCCGGGGTTGGCCCCGGTGCGGCCGAGGTGCACGGCGGGCTTGCCCGCGTTGCCGGCCGTTCCCGACGTCGCCGCGGGCGCTGCTGCCGGGGCCTGGGGCGTCGCGGGCGGATGCTTCGTTCCGACCTCGAAGCTGCAACCTGTGGTCGCAACGGTCGAGAGGGCGGCAACGGCGCAGAACGAGAACGCGACGGGGAAGCTGAGCTTACGCATGATCTTCTCCCTTTAGACGGGCGCCAGCGCTGGAGCAATCAAATGCCCGTGCTCACCGGGCTCCGCCTAGTCGAAATCCTCGATTTTCCAGAGGCCGCGCTCGCGGACGAGCTGCATCGTGCCAGCGCCGTAGGCCATGGTCGCCCGGTCGCCGGTCTCCTCGATCGAGGCAGTCGGCATCGCCTGCTTGAGGGACGAGACGACCTGCTCGATCTCCTCCTTGTCGTGACCCTCCCAGGCGGTCTTCAGCTTCGAGGGATCGAGCCCCTCCTTGTGGGAGTCGGGCACGAACTTCAGCACGACGTCGTAGCGCTTTCGCTCGACCGCCCGCACGAAGCCCTGGATGGCGTGGCGCGGCGTGTCCTGCGCGTAGAGATCGATCGCCGTCGCCTCGACGCGCCACTTGCCGTTCTCGAGGACGAGCTGGAGCTCCGAACCATTCGAGCTCGTGACGGTGGCGGTGACGACCGGGGTCGCCGTGGGGCGCGCGAGGGCCTTCGCGATCTCGCGGACCTCCTCCGGGTTGTCCTTCACCATCCGCTTGAAGGCCTCGAGCGAGATCCCGCGACGGGCCTCCTCGCTGAGCATGCGATACGCGTCCTCGGCGCGGCCCTCTTCGAGCGCGTGCGAGTACGAGCGCAAGATCGACTGCGGGTCCTCGGCCTTCGGCGCCGCGCATCCGGTCAGCGACGTCGCTGCCATCGCGACGATCGCGGCGCTCGTGGCGCTCGTGAGCAGCGAGATGGCGGACCGGCGCATGGCGCTCAGGACTAGCACGGCATTTCAGCCCACCGCCAGCACCACGATGCGCGCGAACTGGTCGCTGCGGGCGTTGTCGTCGCTCACGAGGATCAGGCTGTGGCGTCCGTCCGGCAGCACCGGACCGAGCGCCAGGCCCTCGTAGTTGTCGAGGAGCGCCGACTCCTGCGTCTGCTTCGCTTTCGGCAGCCCCTTCGCGGGGATCTTCCCGAGGTCGACGACGAGCTGCTTGGGCATCACGGGCGCGTCCGCTGCGAGCTCCGGTCGAGCGAGGCAGCTCGTGATGGGGTCGGTGAGGCTGACCCGATAGATCCGCGCGGTGTTGCCGGAGCCTCGCGCCCAGCCGCGCTCGAGGACGAGGATGTCGTCGGACGCGATGGCGGCGAGGTCGGCGATGCCGTAGTCACCGCCGTCGTGGGGAAGCGGATCGGTGGCGTAGGCGTGCTCTTCGGGCTCGCCGCCGTCGCGGTTCGTGCGGAGGATGCGGACGCGCGTTCCCGTCGACGTCGTCGCGTAGGCGCCGTCGCAACTCAGCGCGGCCTCCGACGTCGTGAAGAGGTAGGTGCCGTCCGGGCTCATGGTGAGCGACTCGAGGCTCTTGTTGTCGCGCGCCTTCGAGAAGTGCGCGGGCAGCGGGATGTCGCGACGGAGCTTGCCCGCACGGTCGACCTCGAGGACGCGCGGGCCCTTCTCGCTCGAGACGATGAAGCCCTTCGGCGTGACGACGATGCCCTCGAGATCGAGGGGGAACGACATCCTGAGGACGATGACCGGGCCGAAGCCCCACTTGCGGAGCGCCGCATCGGGCACGAGCGGTACGATGTTCGCGGTCTCGTCCTGCACGGCCCAGAGCGTCCTCGTGCTCTCGTCCCACGCGATGCCCGAGAGCTCGCGGCTGCGAGGATCGTCGGGGAGGTCGAACCACGAGTAGACCTCGATGGGTCCGCCGAACGGCCTCTTCGGACGCACGACGGGGGCGGCCGCGGGCGGGGCCGCGGGCCGCGCCGCAGGCACGGACGCCGTTCCTGAAGCGCCCGGGCCACATGCGGTCGGCAGCGGCAGCAAGCAGCACGCCGCGATGGAACGCACGAGCTCGCGTCGTCCGATAAAGCCGTCCGCCGGTTTTTTCCCTGCCGGGCGCATCATCCGCGGTACCTTGAAGCCTCTCACTATAAAGGACACGTCGTGACTCAGGAGCCGCGTTCCGATCTCGAGACCTTGCCGATTCTCCCGCTGCGCAACAGCGTGGTGTTTCCGGCGAGCGTCGTTCCCATCAATGTCGGCCGCGCCCGTAGCGTACGCCTCGTCGAGGATCTCCTCGGTCAGGATCGCGCGGTCGTCGGCATCGTGAGCCAGCGCGACGCCGACGTCGACGAGCCTGGCTTCGAGGATATTTACGACGTCGGCACAGTCGCCCGCGTCGTGAAGGTCATCCGGCTCGGTCCATCGAACTACTCCGTGGTCCTCCACGGCCTCTCGCGATTGAAGCTCGCGGGCAAGGTCGGCCTCGAGCCGTACATGCGTGCGAAAATTCGCCGCGTCGCCGAGGATCTCGAGCGCGATAGTGAGCTCGATCTCCTCGGCTCGCAGCTCCGGGAAGGCACGCGCGAGCTGCTCAATCTGATGCCGAACCTCCCGAAGGAGACGAGCGGCATCCTCGAGAACGTGCGGGAGAGCGGGGCGCTCGCCGACCTCATCGCGTCGAACCTCACCATCGATCACGTCACGGTGGGGGACAAGCAGAAGGTCCTCGCCACCTTCGACGTGAAGGAGCGCGTTCGGCTCGTCCTCTCGATGGTCACGAAGCAGCTCGAGCTGCTCCGCGTGAAGCGCGAGATCTCGAGCATGGTCGCCGACGAGGGCAAGAACCAGCGCGAGCTCATCCTGCGCCAGCAGATGAAGAGCATCCGCGAGGAGCTCGGCGAGACCGACGAGGACGACGTCGAGGAGCTCCGCGAGCGCATCCGCCTCGCGCAGCTGCCCGAAGACGCGAACAAGATCGCCAAGAAGCAGCTCGGGCGCCTCGCCGGCATGCAGCAGCAGTCGGCCGAGTACAACGTCACGCGGACGTATGTCGAGTGGCTCGCCGATCTCCCGTGGAGCAAGACCACGAACGACAAGCTCGAGCCCGCCGAGTGCCGCCGCTGCCTCGACGAGGACCACTTCGGCCTCGACAAGGTCAAGAAGCGCATCGTCGAATACATGGCCGTCAGGAAGCTGCGCTCCGACAAGAAGGGCCCGATCCTCTGCTTCATCGGACCGCCCGGTGTCGGTAAGACGTCGCTCGGTCGCTCCATCGCGCGCTCGATGGGCCGTCGCTATCACCGCATCGCGCTCGGCGGCGTCCGTGACGAGGCGGAGATCCGCGGTCACCGCCGTACGTACGTCGGCGCTCTTCCGGGGCGCATCATCCAGGGCCTGAAGAAGGTGGCGGTGAAGAATCCGGTCTTCGTGCTCGACGAGATCGACAAGCTCGGCGTCGACATGATGGGCGATCCCGCCGCGGCGCTGCTCGAGGTGCTCGACCCCGCGCAGAACGGCACGTTCCAGGATCACTACATCGACACGCCGTTCGATCTGTCGCAGATCACGTTCCTCGCGACGGCGAACAACCCGGACACCATCCCGGGTCCCTTGTGGGATCGCCTCGAGATCATCGAGGTCCCGGGCTACACGCGCGCCGAGAAGCACGCGATCGCGAAGGAGTTCCTGGTCCCGAAGCAGCTGTCCTCGCACGGCCTCACCGACGAGCGCCTCATGTTCGAGGACAGCGGGATCCAGAAGATCCTCGAGAGCTACACGCGGGAAGCCGGTGTTCGCGGCCTCGAGCGCGAGATCGGCTCGGTCTGCAGGCACGTCGCGATGCGCATCGCCGAGGGCGAGGACGTGCACCTCCAGTGCACGAGCGAGTTCGCGGAGATCGTCCTCGGTCCTCCGAAGTACACGCCGGACCTCGCGGAGCGCACGAGCTCTCCGGGCGTGGCGACGGGCCTCGCCTGGACGCCTTCGGGCGGCGACATCCTCTTCATCGAAGCGACGAAGATGCCGGGCAAGGGCGAGATCCTCGTCACCGGCAACCTGAAGAGCGTGATGCAGGAGTCGGCGGCGGCGGCGATGTCGTTCGTGCGCAGCCATGCCGCGCAGCTCGGGCTCGATCCCGAGTTCCTGAAGAGCATCGACCTCCACCTCCACGTGCCCAAGGGCGGAACGCCGAAGGACGGACCGTCGGCAGGCGTGACCATGTTCACGGCGGTGGCCTCGCTGCTGCTGGGCGCAGCGGTGCGCAAGGAGGTCGCGATGACGGGAGAGATCTCGCTGCGCGGCGCGGTGCTGCCGGTCGGCGGCATCAAGGAGAAGCTCCTCGCGGCGCATCGTGCCGGCATCAAGGAGATCCTGATGCCGTTCCGCAATGCCAAGGACCTCGAGGACGTGCCGAAGGACATCCTCGCGGAGCTCAAGATCAACTTGATCAAGCACATTTCCGAGGTGCTCCCGATCGTGCTCGAGCCCCCGAACGCAGAAGCGCCGCCGACGTCGCAAGAGACGCCGCCGACGCTACCGAGCGAGCCGACCCTCTGAACGACCGGGGCGAGCGCGCACGCGGATGATCGCTCGCCTCCGCTCGCTGCGCTCGATCCCGTATGCGCGGGCGGGGCTCTTCGTGCTCGTGGCGATGGGCGCCGTGGGGTTCCTGCCGCTCTTCGACGGGCCTGGCTACGAGCAGTCGCTCGCGACGGGCCTGCTCGTGCCGAGCGCGGCGGCGATCGCGATCGCGCTCGAGACCGCGCGCAATGCGGTCGCGGTCGCGGTCGCGGTCGCGGGAGTTGGCGGAGGAGTGGGAGTGGGAGTGGGAGTGGGAGTGGAAGTGGGAGCGCGGACGCCGTTCGCGTCGGTGGG
>JAYTZB010001372.1:0-2413 GCA_043742085.1 Polyangiaceae bacterium | reverse complement strand
GCACCGCGTCTTGAACGAGGGGCGCGCACGCTCCCACCACCGCGATGCGCAGCTCGCCGACATGGACCCAGGTTCCGCTCGCGAGCTTGAAGTTCTCCGTGATGCGACCGTCGAAGACCACGCCCTTCTCGGGCGCCGCATCGTCGTCGAGGCGTCCGGCGTCGCCCATCGGATAGAAGCCTTGCTCGTCGAGCGCGCTCGGCTCGATTCCTCCGCCGGCGATCCAGTAACCGGGCGAGACGTTGGGGCCCTTCACGCGCATCTCCAGCTTCTGCCCGGTGCTTCCGCTGGGAACGAACGCGAGCTCGCAGCCTGGTGCGGGCAGACCGATGACGCCCGCGCGCTCGATCGGAAAATGCACCTGCGTCACGAGCGGTGATGTCTCGGTGGAGCCCCACGCCGACACCATCGTCACCTTGCTTCCGCGTGTCTTCTTGCTGACCGCTTCGAGCCGCTCCCACGTCGGCTGCGAGAGGGCCGCGGCGGCATAGAAGACGACGTCGAGATCGCGGAAGAACGTGGCCGCGAGCAGGGCATCCTCCTCGAGCTTCGCGACCAGCATGTCGAACCCGCGCGGGACGTTGAAATAGAGGGTCGGCGAGAGCTCGCGGAGGTTCTCGACGGTCTTGTCGAACGCGCCCGGTGCGGGCTTCCCTTCGTCGATGAAGAGCGTGCCGCCGTGCCAGAGCACCATGAAGAAGTTGTGATTGCCGCCGAAGGTGTGGCTCCACGGCAGCCAGTCGACGACCACCGGCGGTCGGTCGGCGAGGAATGGCCACGTCGTCGCGATGGCCTGCTGGTTCGAGCAGAGCATGCGCTGCGTGTTGACGACGCCCTTTGGCGAGCCGGTCGAGCCCGAGGTGAAGAGGACCTTCGCGATGCTGTCGGGACCGATGCCCGCGAACGCGGCGTCGACGTCGGGGAGCGATGGCGGTGTCGCCGTCGTCACGTCGGGCGGTACCACGATGCGGGGGACGTCGAGCCCGCCGTCACGCAGCGCAGCGATGGCGGCGTCGAAGGCGGGGCTCGCCGCGGCGTAGATGGCCGCGGGGCGGAGGATCTGGGCGAGGTCGCGGAGCTTCGCGAAGTCCTTCGAGACGACGGAATAGGCCGGAGACAAGGGCGCGACAGGCACGCCGACGTGCATGCCGGCAAGCGTGAGCAACGCCTGATCGACCGCATTGCCGGAGAGGATCATGAGCGGTCGCGAAGGGCCGAGGCCGCGCTCGAGGAGCTCGTGCGCGAGGACGTGAACGGCGGCGAGCGCCTGCGCGTACGTGACGGTCCGCCACGCGCCGGTGACGTCGCGCTCGGCGAGGAAGGTGCGCGAAGGAGCGGCATCGGCCCAGCGCACGAGCAGGTCGCCGACGCAGCGCGGGACGTCGCCGAGCGGCGTCGGCGAGCGCAGCACGAAGCCTCCGCCAGCGAGCGCTTCGCGAACGACGAGCGCCGGCGCGAAGCGCGGGGGAGGGCGATGGACTGCGGGGGGCGCGTTCACGCCGTGAGTCTAGCGAAGGATCGCTTCGGCCACCGCGTCGGCCGTGACCTTCGCGAGCAGGATGCCGTTGCGATGATGGCCCGTCGCGAGGAAGAGTCCCGGGAGCGGCGACTGACCCACGAGCGGCGCACCCGTCGCCGACGCCACGCTGGGGCGGAAGTTGCACCACGAGCGCACGACCTCGGCCTCGCCGAGCCGCGGCATGGCCGCGAGCGCGGCACCGAGGATGCCGTGCACGCCGGATGCGGTGACCTCGCGACGATGCCCGACGTCCTCCATCGTGGAGCCGCAGATGACGCGTCCGTCTCCGCGCGGCACGACGTACGAGTGGCCATCGAACACGATGGTGGAGGCGCGCGGAGGCCGCTCCTCGAGGAGAACGAGCTGCCCGCGCACGGGCCGGACGCGCGGCAGGTCGTCGGGAACGCCTGGCACGAGTGACGACCAGCTCCCCGCTGCGAGGATCACAGCGTCGGCTCGCATGATCTCGCGCGGCGCGAGCGCGACGCCGACGCAGCGTCCGCCCTCACTGACGAGCGAGGCGACGGTGGTCCCGCCGCGGATGACGACGCCGGCCTTCGATGCGGCCACGACCAGTGCGCGCAGGAGCTGCGGCGGATCGACCTGGGCGTCGTCGGGGTAGTAGGCGGCGCCGGCGAGGCCTGCGCACAGCTCGGGCTCGATGCGGAGGGTATGCGCGCCGTCGAGAAGCTCGGCGCGAAGGCCGGAGCGGACCTGCGCGTCGACGTCTCGCTCCAGGCGCTCGAGGTCGTCCTCGGTGCGCGCGAGCGCGAGCACGCCGGAGCGCCGATGCGCGATGTCGATGCCCGTGGCCTCACGCAACGCGGCTGCCCACGGCCCGTACGCGTCACGCGCCGCGACGAACTTCGCGAGCTCGGCCTCGTCGCGCGACTC
>JAYTZB010001371.1:0-4081 GCA_043742085.1 Polyangiaceae bacterium | reverse complement strand
CGTGTCGCGGGCCGCGCGTCGGCATCCACCACCGGGAAGAAGCCGTCAACGATGGCGCGCGTCACCTCGTCGCGCGTGAGCTCCGCGCGCAGCGTCGAGCCCACGAGCTTGCTGCCCTTTCCGGCGATGGCGATGGGCGCGGTCTTGGCCTTGCTGTCGCCGAGGAGCTTTTCCTTCGCGGCGCGCGCGGCATGCTGGAGCGCCACGCGCTGCCAGCGATCGAGCTCGAGCGTCTTTCCCGCGGCCTCTGCGTCGGCCACCATCTTCTGCTCGACGACGTGCGCGAGCAGGAGATCCATGTTGTCGCCGCCGAGCAGGATGTGGTCGCCGACGGCGACGCGCTCGAGCGCAAGCTCGCCGTCCTTCTCGACCGCCGCGATCACCGAGAAGTCGGTGGTGCCGCCGCCCACGTCCACGACGAGCACGGCGTCGCCGACCTTCACGTCCTTGCGCCACTCGTCGCCGCGCAGCGCGAGCCACGCATAGAACGCGGCCTGCGGCTCCTCGAGCAGCGTCAGCTCCTCGAGACCGGCGGCGTACGCCGCTTCGGTGGTGAGCTCGCGCGCGGCGGCATCGAACGACGCCGGCACCGTGAGCACCACGCTCTGCTTGGAGAGCGCGAGCTCGGGATCGCCCTTCGCGACCACGTGATCCCATGCCTCGATGAGGTGCTCGAGGTATCGCCACGAGGCCTCGACGGGGCTGATGCGCTCCACGTCCTCCGGCGCGCCCGCAGGCAGGATCGCGCCCCGGCGATCGGCCGTGGGATGACCGAGCCAGCTCTTGGCGCTCGTGATGACGCGTGCCGGCGCATCGACGCCGCGCGTGCGCGCATGCTCACCGACGACGTACGTGCGCGTCTTGTCCCAGGGGAGCGCCTGCGGGCCGTCGCTCTCGTGCGCGACGTAGAAGAACGACGGCAGGAGCTCGCGCGACTCGACGGTGCCCTGCGCCACGAGCTGCGGGATGCCCAGCACCTCGACGGACGGCGATGGCTGCGTCGGGTCGTCTTGAATGGGCGCATAGGCGAGCGCCGTATGCGTGGTGCCGAGGTCGATCCCGACGACGTAACGGGGCGTGCTCACAGCTCCACCTCGGCCTGCGCGAGGATCCGCGCGTCGTGTCCGTCGACAGCCGTGGGCATCGTGATGCCGGCGGCCTTCCAGCCGCGATGACGCAACGTCCCCGAGTACGGCCCCTTGCCCTGGACGTTGCCGGTGAGCTTCACGGCGGCAACGTCGAGCGGCTCCTCGAGCGTGAGGCGCGCGCCTTCCTCCTCGGTGCGGACGGGCTCGAGCTTCACGTGCTCGCGGATCGCCTTGCGACAGCCGGCATGCACGACCCGGGCGGCGGCGCCGATGTCCGCGTCGGCAAAGCTGGCGACGTCCTCCTCGAGGAAGTCCACGAAGCGCCCTTCGCGCTGCAGGAGGGCGAGGAGCTGGAGCGCCGCGTCATGGCTGGGCGGTGGTGGCGTGACCTTGGGCGGGAGCTTCGGCTCCGGCTTGGGCTCGGGAAGGGCGCGCGGGCTGGTCGGCGCATGGAGCTGGGCGGCGTATTCCCCGTTGAAGAGCACACGGAAAAACACGACATACGCGAACCACAGGCGAGTCAGGAACGGGAGCGAGGAGCTATCGGACACGGCGCGCAGCTTACTACGATGTTGCCCTCGGCGCGGTCCTTCGCTACGACCAAGAGCGCTAGGATCATGGCCCAAAAGCGCATCCACCTCGTCATCCGCGGCCGCGTGCAGGGCGTCTATTTCCGCGCCGCCGCGCAGCGCGAAGCGCGACGCCTCGGCGTCACCGGCTGGATCAAGAACCGCCCCGACGGGAGCATCGAGCTGGTCGCCGAGGGCGACGAGGATGCGATCAAAGAGCTCTCGACCTGGACCGCCCACGGCCCGTCGACTGCTCGCGTCGATCACGTCGACACCCGATGGCGCGGCTATACCGGGGAATTTCCAGAGTTCCAGATCGTCGAATGACCCGGCGCCGCCGGGCGTTTCTCCTCACGACGATGGCGAAGACGACGCAGCTCACGGCGGTCTTGGGGTTCCTGGCGGTGCTGGCGGCCGCGACACCCGCTGCTGCGGACGCGGCGCCCGCGGCGACGGCGACGGCGACGGCAGCCGCTGGCGCGACGAGCGCAGAGGAGCTCGAGCGGCTCCTGACCCCGCTCGGCGCCGACGACCCTGCGGCGCGGAAGACCGCCGCGAAATCGCTGGGCGAGCTGGGGCCGGAGGCGGTCCCCGCCATCACCAAGAAGCTCGCCGACCTCCGCAAGTCGAGCACGCCCGCGGTCGTCGCGGCCATGAAGACAGCGAAGGACGCGAAGGACGCGAAGGATCTCTGCGAGGCGCTCCTCGATCGGCCCGCGGGCGAGGCCGGCGCGAAGACCGCGCTCGTCACCGCCGCGCTGATCCGTGCGCTCGCACATGCGGGCACGACGCCCGCGGTCCGCCAGCTCGTGAAGGTGGCTGGCGATCACGGCGGCGCATTCCGCCCGGAGGTCACGCGCCAGATTCGCGCCCTCGGCGATCGCTCGCTGCCGGCGCTCATCGAGACGCGCAAGGACGCGTCCCCCGACCTCCGCCACTGGGCGTACGGCCAGCTCGAGGCCATGGGCAAGCGCATCCCCGGCGACGCCGTGCAGACGCACGACAACCAGGTCCTCGCCGACGTCCTCCACGCCTACGGCGCCATTCACGATCTCGATGCGGTGCCTGTCATCCTCTCGTTCGTGAGCTCCGACCGCGTACAGGTGCGCAGCGCTGCGCGCGAGTCGCTCACGAGCTTCGGTCAAGACGCGGTGTGGAAGCTGCGCGAGGCGTACGCCAACCTCACCGGCAAGAGCGCTCCCGACGGATGGAGCGCTGCCGAGGTGGCGAAGGAGCTCTTCGCAGCCTACGACCGCGTGCGCTTGCAGGAGGTCTACGGCCTCCTCGAGGACGGCCTCTCGAAGCAGAAGGACGGCAAGCTCGACGAGGCCATCGCCTCCTTCGACAAGGTCCTAGCGCGTCAGCCGATGCTCGACCGGCGCGCCGAGACCGTGCCTGCCTACGTCGAAAAGGCAGGAAAACTGGAGCAAACCGACCCGGTCGCGGCGCTCGCGTTGCTCCGAAAAGCCGAGCGCCTCGCGCCCGACGGACCGCGTGTCGCGCAGGTGAAGGCGGAGATCGCGTACCTCGAAGGCGAGGATCTCGTCGCGAGGGGCATCCCCGACAGCCAGCCGTTCGAGCGCGCGCTCGTCCTCGATCCCACGCACGCGAAGGCGCGCGCCGAGCTCGAACGCCTCTCGGCGACCACCGCGGATCGCCAGGGCCGTACGCGCAACATCGCTGCCGCGGCCGGATGCCTGCTGCTCGGCGTCATCGCGCTGCTCCTGTTCGGCGGAGGCCGCAAACGACAGCGCCCCGCGAACGCTTCCTGAAGAGGCGCCCGCGGGGCGAACACTTCGACGCGACGCACGACGAGCCGCTGCCGCACCAGAATAGAGGGACCTGGACGTTCGCCGCCCACGGATCCCGTCGATCAGGGACTGATCGCCCGATCCTAGTGGCTCACCGGAAGTGAATCGGCGCGTTCGCCTGAACGACGCCCGGCGACAGGTTGCCGTCGGGTCCTTCGTACTTCGGACTCTGCTTGAAGATGAAGTAGCCACCGGTCACGAGGCCGCCGGTGAGGAGCACGCCGCCGCCGATCCACGCCCATGCCGGCAGGCCCTTGCTCGGCTCCTGCTCGAGCGTCACGGCGACATCGCGCGCCTGCTTGTCCTGGATGAGGACCTCGGTCTGGTACACGCGCATCTTCGGCGCGGTCACCTTGAGCGTGTGGCCACCGCTGGGCAAGGCTCCCGCCCATTGACCGGCCCCCACCACCTTGTCGTCGATGGAGATGGTGCCGTTGTTCGAGGCCTTCACCACGAGTCGACCCTCGTGGACGATCTTGACGAGCTTCACCTCGACAGCGACCTGCGCGGCGCCGCCCACGGGGAGCTCCTTCGTGAAGTCCTCGAACTCGTCCTTGTGCACGCGGAGCTTGCGCGTGCCGATGTCGACGACCACCGGCTCGACCGGGGACTT
>JAYTZB010001370.1:0-10547 GCA_043742085.1 Polyangiaceae bacterium | reverse complement strand
CGCCCGGTCGCGGGATACGCGGCCCCGTCTCGGCGCTCGGCTTTCGCCCTTCCGTTCCCACGACCGCTCCCATGCGAAAATTGAAGTGAGCACGAACTGCGCCGGCGGCCGGCTGCAGCTACGTCGAGGATATCCCGTCCGACAGGGGCTGTCGCGCGGCCCTTGGCGCCCGCTCTGGGCTCTCCAGGATCCAGGGTCGGCGCACGCGCGATCCGTTCCCGGCCGACTTGTCCTACACTCTGCCTGAGCGCGCGTGGACAAGGCCGAGCGTCGACAACAGATCCTCTCGAACGCTCGCGACGTGTTCGCGAAGCGCGGCTACCACGCGGCGAAGATCGACGACATCGTGGCCGCGGCGGGGGTCGCCCGCGGCACGTTCTATCTCTACTTCGACGACAAGCGCGCCATCTTCGAGGAGATCGTGGACGGCACGTTCGCGCGCCTCGGCGCTGCGATCATGCGCGTCGACACCGAGGATCCCACGCGGGTCGCCGGGCAGATCGAGGAGAACATCCGCCGTATCGTGCACGCGCTGCTCGAGGATCCCGCCACCACCAAGATCCTGCTCTCCGACGCGGTCGGTCTCGATCCCGGTTTCGACAAGAAGCTCCTCTTCTTCTACGAGGAGGTCGGCAAGCTCCTCGAGGCGTCGCTCGTCGATGGTCAGGAGCGAGGCATCGTCGCGAGCGGAGACGCGCGCGTCTTCGCGATCATGACGCTCGGGGCCGTGAAGGAGATCATGTACCAGGTGGTGATGCGCGGGCTCGACTACCCCGAAGCGCGCATCGTGGCCGAGATCTTCCGCTTCCTCGCCGCCGGCTACCTGCGCGTCACGCCGGCCTGAGCTCCGCTCACGAGCGGAGCGCGCTGACGAAGAACCACGCGGTCAGTCCCCACGCAAACACGAGGACGAAGGTCCGGACGCGCTCGGGCTTCATCGTTCGCGCGACCGCTGCGCCCAGCCACCCGCCGACGATGGCGCCGATGGCGACGGGGATGGCGACGTCGACCACCACCTTGTGCGCGACGAAGAACGCGATGTTCGCGGCGCCGTTGATGAGCATGCCGAGCAGCGTCTTCAGGCCGTTCATGGCGTGGAGATGCGTCATGCCCATCAGCGTGAACGTCGCGAGCATGAGGATGCCCATGCCGCCGCCGAAGTAGCCGCCGTACGTCGCGATCAGGAACTGCACGAGCGCCGCCACTGCGAGCGGGAGGTGGGCGCCCTTGCGGAGCTTCGCGATCCGCGGTCCGAACGTGAACACCGCGGACGCCGCGAGCATGAGAAGCGGGAGGATCCGCGTGAACGTCAGGTCCGATGTCGAGAGCAGGAGCACGGCGCCTGCTGTCCCGCCGAGCGCGCTTGCGATGCCGAAGACCAGCAGCGTCTTCCGCTCACGCGGCAGGTCCTTGCGATACGCGATGGTGCTCGATACGCCCGCGGGCCAGAGCGCGACGGCCGTGGTGGCGTTGGCGGCGACCGGCGGAACGCCGACGAGCAACATCGACGGGAACACGAGGAAGCTCCCGCCGCCGGCCACCGAGTTGATCGCGCCGCCGACCGTGCCGGCCACGAAGAGGAGCGCTGAGGTCGCGATCGAGATCAAGCGCCGCGATTAGAGCAGAAACACGAGCTCCCGAAGGTCGCTCAGTGCTCCCAGTGCCACTTCTCGATCGCGACCGTGCGGCGGAAGCCGTACGCATGGCCGTGGTTGGCGAGAAAGGAGTACACGCCGCCTGCGGCGGTATTGAGGTCGAGCGCGTGGCCGCTCTGGTGGTTCGAGTAGCCGGGGACAGCGGCGAGGTGGCCGCCGTTGCATTGCTTCGACAGGTAGCAATGGTAGAGGTGCCGCTGTTCCGCCATCGAACGGAAGCCGCTGGCGATGTGGATGCTGACGCCCGCGTTGCGCGCCGCCTTCCGCAAGCGGAGGAACGCCCTGGCGGTGTTCACCTCGACGTAGTGGCCGTCGATGGTGGTCACGCAGATGTTCATCGGGTGGCCGCTGCGATAGCCGGTGACGCGATGACACGACTCGGTCTGGTTCAACGAGTCGGGATCGATGCCGACGGGCGGCGCAGACGGATCACGTAGCGCGAGCTCCTCCGGATCGAGAAACGGCAGCGCGTCCTCGGCGGGCGTCGTGATGGTCTCTGCGTTCTCCGGCGTAGCGTAGGTGGTGCCGTCCGCGAGACCGGGAGCAGCCGTTCCATCGTCGGCCGCTGCGGTGATGCCTGCCGCTTCGGCGGCGGCGACCTCCTGCGGAGTGATGTCGTCCGCTGCGGGCGTGCCGTCGGAGGGCGTGCCGTCGGTGGCCGCACAACCGCCGAGCGAGAGCGCGATGACGGAGACGAGCAGCGGCGCGAGGCGGTGGAGACGACGGACGACGTTGATGGTCTGCATGGCGATGCGTGCGCTACAGCACGAGCCCTGCCAACGCCGGCGCGCTCACGCCGCCTCGTGATTCACGATCGCTCGCACACGGTGGGCGCGACGTCTCGCGAGCTTCTCCGCGACGGCGCGCGAGGAACGCTCGTGGTTGCTCGCGAGGCGACGACCTCCCCGCGACGCTTGAAATGCGGCTTGCGCAGTATCTCGCGCAAGTGCGATTCGCGCAACGGCGCGCGCTTCAGCGCAAGACCACGCGGCGCACGAAGCTCCGCAGGGTCGAGGCGCCGTCCGGCGCGTCGGCGACGCGAGCGAGGAGCGCCTCGGGATCGCCGCCCTCGGCCGCGACGAGGTGCGCCCGCGCCTCGAGGTAGCCGCGCATCGCGTCGCCATCCATCTCGGGATGGAACTGGACACACTTGATCGCGTCACCGATCGCGAACGCGGCGTACGGTTCGAGATCGGTCTCGGCGAGGACACGTGCGCCGGGCGGCAGCTCCACCACCGAGTCGACGTGGGTCCCATTGACGCGAAAGCGGTCGCCGATGCCTTCGAGGATCGGATCGCGCGGCTCGTGAGGCAGCACCCGCACCTCGACGCTGCCGATCTCGCGGCCGCGGGGGTTCTTGGCGACGCGGCCGCCCAGGGCCTGGCCGACCATCTGATGCCCGAAGCAGATCCCGAAGAGCGGCGTGCCAGCGTCGGCGATGTTCCGGATCAGCTCCTCGGTGCGGAGCATCCACGGCGTGCGCTCGGTCACGCTGCTGGACGAGCCGGTCATGATGAAGCCGTCCGCATCACGCGCTCCGGGCAGCGGCTCGTCCTTGCGCACGTCGTGCTCGTGCCACGCGCCCTTCCATAGATCACCGACCTCGCGCTTGATCCAACCGAAGAACTCGCCGCGACGAGCGGCGACCGGCGCGGCGGCATCCCCAGCACGAAGAACGATGAGCTTCACGATGGAAGCGTTAGCCAAACGGAGCCCTCCCGTCGAGCGCGCTATGGTGTGAGGCCCATGGGTGTGGTCGCGTGGTGGAAGGACGGGTCGTCGTTCCTGCTCGTTCGCTCGGCGATCCTGCGGCTCTTCGGCCTCGTCTACTTCGTCGCGTTCGTCTCCACCATGCGCCAGGGCCCGGCCCTCATCGGCGAGCACGGCCTCTTACCGGCGCATGACTGGCTCGACGACATCGCCCGCGCGACCGGCTCGCGCTTCGAGGGATTCCTTCGCCTCCCCTCCCTCTTCTGGATCGATGCCTCGGACGCCACCATCGTGGCGACGTGCGCGATCGGCGCGGCGCTCGCTGCGCTCGTGATGCTGGGCGTGACCAACGCGGCGGTCATGATCGCGCTCTGGGTCATCCAGCTGTCGCTCCACTCGATTGGGCAGGTGTTCTGGGGTTATGGCTGGGAGATCCAGCTCCTCGAGACCGGGATGCTCGCCGCGTTCCTCTGCCCGCTGCGCACGTGGCGACCGTTCGCGAGCCCGCCGCCGACCTCGGTCATCTGGTTGATGCGGTGGCTGGTGGTGCGCGTCATGCTCGGCGCCGGCCTCATCAAGCTGCGCGGCGATCCGTGCTGGCGAGACCTCACGTGCCTCGTCTACCACTACGAGACGCAGCCCAATCCGAGCCCCGCGAGCTGGCTCTTCCACCAGCTTCCACGCTCCGCCCACATGATGGGCGTTGGCTTCAGTCACTTCGTCGAGCTCGGCGCGCCGCTGTTCGTGCCCGGTCCTCGCACCGCACGTCGACTCGCTGGCGCGCTGTTCGTGGCGTTCCAGGTGGTGCTCATCGTGAGCGGCAACCTCTCGTTCCTCAACTGGCTGACCATCGTGCCCGCGCTCGCCTGCTTCGATGACGGCCTGCTCCTGCGCCTCGCCCCGGAGCGCGTTCGTGCACGGCTCGCGACGTGGATGGCGATGGCCGCGCCCGCGCCATCGCGCCTGCACGCGAAGGCAGCGGGCGCCTTCGCCGTCATCGTGGGGCTGCTGAGCCTACCGGTGGTGATCAACCTGCTCTCCAGCCAGCAGCAGATGAACGCCTCGTTCGCGCCGCTCCATCTCGTCAACACCTATGGCGCGTTCGGCAGCATCAGCCGCGTCCGCAACGAGGTGGTGCTCCAGGGCACGCGCGACGAGGAGCTGACCGACACGACGCGCTGGGAGGACTACGAGCTCCCGTGCAAGCCGGGCGACGTCATGCGACGCCCGTGCATCGTGAGCCCGTACCACTACCGGCTCGACTGGCAGATGTGGTTCGCCGCCATGTCGACCTACGACGACGAGCCCTGGATGGGAGCGCTCGTCGACAAGCTCCTGCGCGGTGACCGCGCCGTCGCGCCGCTCTTCGCGCACGATCCCTTCGCCGATGCGCCGCCGCGCTTCGTGCGCGCGGAGCTCTATCGCTACGAGCTCACGCCGCGCGGCGAAGCGGGGTGGTGGAAGCGAACGCGCGTCGGCGAGTACATGCGACCGATGGCGAAGGACGACCCGGACCTCGAGGCGTTCCTGCGCCAGAACGGGCTCCGGCGACGCTGAGCGTCACTTCTTCTTCTTCGACGTCGCCTTCTTCTTCGGAGCGAGCTTCTTCGGAGCGAGCTTCTTCGTCTTCGCGGGCGCCGCCTTCTTCTTCGCGGGCGCCGCCTTCTTCTTCGGCGCGGCGGCCTTCGACTTCTTCGACTTCCTCGGCGCCGGCTCGTCGACCACGGTCGGCGCGCCCCATCCGTCGTACTCGCCGTCGAGGGGCAGGACGATGTCGAGGATCTCCGCGGAGAAGCGATCCGGCTTGCCCTCCTCGAGGGTCTCCGCGCGGTGGAACGCGAGCTCGAAGCGGCCTTCCTCGTCGGCGTCGGCGAGGCCGTCGATGGTGAAGTGCGCGGCGAGGAGCTTCTTCTCCGCCTTCTTCGCGGCGGCGTTCGACGGGAAGGTCGCGACATGGTCGACGTCGCGCGGCTCGTGGAGCTGATCGCCGTGCGACTCCAGCTCGTCGACGATGAGTCGGTTCCAGATCCCCTGGAGCGCGTAGGCGTCGGGGAAGAGCGCATCGATGTAGAAGCGCCACTCGGGATCGTCATCGACCTGGACGTCGGACTCGTACGGATGCGTGTCGGCCACGATCACCGTCGCCTCCGCCGCGGTGAGCTTCTTCTTCGCGTAGAACACGAACGTCGCCACGCCGCGGAGATCGTAGAAGCCCACGCAGATGGCGCCCGCCGCGCGGGCGAGGCGCTCGGTCATCCTGCTCTGGAGCTTGTCGAGCTCCTCCATCTCGCCCTCCGAGCGCAGGCCGTCCGCCTCGGGCTCGAGCATGTTCATGGACACGGTGACGCGCGTGGGATGGGTCGGTCGCGGCTCCTGCTCGAGGTCGACGACGAAGGCGGCGGGCGCCCCGTCGACATCCGCGGGGTAGAACGTTCCCGTGAACGAGGGCTCGAAAGCGGAGGACGTGGAGGATCGCGCCATGGGTCCTCTATCGCACGATCGGGCCGTTTACGTGATCACTTCCGGCACGACGTGCAGCCGCCGCCGCTGCGCAGCGGGCTCCGCGAAGATCTCGGCGATGCTGCGAGCCCTGAAGTCGAAGATGCGCGCGAGCGTTAGCCGCACCACGAGCCCGTGGGCGATGACACCGAGCACCCCGAGCGGCAGCGCGTAGCGGACGTGATCGGTCATGCGCGTTCCCCCCGGAACGTCGGTGAACGTATGGGTGTGCTCCCAAAGCCGGTACGGTCCCTGGATCGAGCTGTCGACGAAGCACCGTGTGGGCTCGAAGCGATCGATGCGGGTGCGCCACCCGAAGGGAACGCCGAAGAGCGAGAGGCGATAATCGATGAGGGTTCCTGCCCGCATGACGATGGGCTGCGGCGTCGTGATTCGAAAGCGCAGGAATCGAGGCGTGATCCGCTCGAGGTTCGCGGCATCCGCGAAGAGCTCGAAGACCTCGCCGCGGGGCCGTTGGATGATCTGCTCGCGCTCCAGCGTGTAGACCTTCATAGCGCCGCCGATGACAGCGGCGAACGCGCGTCGCCGGGTGCAACGAGACTGGCCAGCGCGCCGGCGAGCGTGGGGTGGACGAAGCAATAGCCGGCGTCGATCGCTCGCGCCGGCACGACGTGCTGCGACGCGAGGACGACACCGGCCGCCTCGCCGAGCGCAATGCGCAGCGCGAATGCCGGCGCGGGAAGCAGCGCCGGTCGGTGGACGGCCTCGGCCAGCGCTTGCGTGAACGTCACGTTCTGCACGGCCTGCGGAGCCGCGGCGTTGACCGGACCGCTGACATGCTCGTTCGCAGCGGCAAACCGCAGGAGGCCGACGATGTCGTCGATGTGAATCCACGGCATCCACTGCTGGCCGTCTCCGAGGCGTCCGCCGAGGCCGAGGCGAAAGAGCGGAAGCATCTTGGCGAGCGCCCCGCCCTGGGTCGCCAGCACGATGCCGATGCGCAGCGAGACGACGCGGACCCCGAGGTCGCGCGCACCCGCAGCCTCTTCTTCCCATGCCCGGCACACCTCCACGAGGAAGCCGGCCGCGGGAGGGCTCTGCTCCGTGAGCAGCTCCTCGCCGCGCGAGCCATAGATACCGACCGCCGATGCGCAGACGAGCACCCGCGGCCGCGCGGCGGGCTCGAGCTCCGCGAACGCACGAACCAGCGCGCGCGTGCTGTCGACGCGGCTCAGCAGGATGCGGTCCTTCTTCTCGGTGTCCCACCGCCCGTCGACGACCGGCTCACCGGCGAGGTGGAACACGGTGTCGACCTCGCGCAACGCCGCAGGCGGAAGTGCAGACTCGCCGTCCCAGGTCACGGTCTCGGCCGCGTGGCTCACGGCGCGCGCGCGATCACGCGTGGTGGCGACGACGTAGCTGCCGAGCTGCGACGCGAGCGCTTGACCGACCATTCCCGAAGCGCCGGTGACCAGCGCCCGCCGGCCTGGAGCGCTTGTCCAAAGTTGCGTCATACCTTAGACGTAGTATCGACAAATGCCTTCGTCAACGGTGGCGCCGGCACCTGGCCGCACGCCCCGTTCCGCAGGGCTGCGGACCTGGATCGCCGCATGGGACTACCTGCGGGCCGCGTTCCTCGGTAAAGGAAGGAGGGACGGTTTTTTCCCCGTCCGAGACAGCGCCTAAAATCCGTGACTGCAACAAGCTCCGCTTCGCATCCTTCGCCGATCGTGCACGCCTCGCTCCGCCCGACGTCGTTCTGGCTCCGTCTTCTCGAGCAGCGCCGCGCGCGCATGTACGACGAGAAGCTCGACCTGTCGGTGCCGATCGAGTGGGACAGCCCCGAGGAGCAGGACGCCGCCATCCGCTTCTTCAACGCGGCGTTCGCCGCGGAGGAGTCTGGGCTCCGCCAGGCGCACGAGATCGCCGACGATGTCCGCTCCTGGGACCCCGAGCTCGCCGAGACCCTCCGCCTCTACGGTGACGAGGAAGGCTGGCACCGGGAGCTCATCACCGAGTTCCTGACCTACCTCGGGGGCACGGTCCGCCCGATGGGGCCGACCACCTCGACCTTCTACAAGCTCTACGCGCGAGCCGAGAAGCACGAGACGATCATCCTCACGAACCTCATGTTCGAGACGATCGGCGCGACCACGTACCGCCTGGCGCTGCGCACCGCGAAGCCGCGGCCGGCCATCCGTCAGATGCTCACCATCCTGACCCGCGACGAGTCGTTCCACGTCCCGCTCAACGTCCACTTCCTGCGGCGCATCCTGGAGCGTCACGGCAAGCACGCTCCCGACGCGCTGAAGCGGCTGCGTCCGCTCTACCACGTGCTCACGGCCGCGCTCATGGCGTCGGCAGCGGCGAGCCGCCGCCGCGCGAAGCCCTTCGATCACATCCCGTTCAAGACGCTCGCGCGCGCCTACGCCGAGCATCTCGGGCGCCTCTTCACGCACGCCGAGGACTTCGGTCTCAAGCCTTCGCGCGCGCTGCTCGCGACGGTGGGTCTCCGCCGGTCCGATCTGCTCGGCGAGGACGACGTCCTCTCGGTGCAGGCCGCAGAGCGCAACGCCGATCGCTCGCAGGTCGTCGTCTCCGCGCTCTGACCCCGAACCATCGCCGCCGCGCACGCCTCGATCAGGCGTCGCGCTTCCGGCGCCAGATCGCCACGACGTTGGCCGTCACAAGGAGCGACGCGAACGCCCCCGCGAACGGGCGCACGTGCGGCCAGTGCAACGTCACGGCGAGCGCGGCGACGATGCCGAGCGTCATCGGCCAGAGGCGCCGCTCGAGCGACGACGTGAGCAGCGCGGCGATCGTCGCCCAGAGCCCGAGCTGGATGATGCGCGTGCTCCTGAGATCCACGCCGAGGGCGTAGGTCGTCAAGAAGAGCCCTGCCTGCGCGACCAGCATCACCGCCACCGCGCCCATGAGCCGTCGGTTGAAGGGCGTCTTCATCATGTCGCGCGCGATGACCCACGCGAACAGCAGGAGCGGCAGCTCGATCAGCGAGGTGACGGCGAAGCGGACATGCGACACCGCGCCGAGCGGATCGGCGAACTGCGACGCTGCCCACGAGACTCCGAGGGCGACGAAGAAGATCCGCCGCGCCCGGAGGCCCGTGTCCTGATCGTGGACATGCGCGAGCTTCGCGAGACGTTCGCGCTCCTTCGTCTCGGCCGCTGCCGCGTCGCGGACGCGCGCCGCCAGGAGCGGATCGATCTGGGGCGTCTCCTCGAGGAGCGCCATGGCCACGCGCGGGTCACGCAGGAGCTCGTGCTCGATGACCAGGGTCGCCGCCGCCTCGAGGCCCTTTCGCGCCGTCTCGTTCTCGGGCCACATGTGGAGCGCCTCGCGAAACGCGAAGCGACACTCGCCGTAGACATCGTAGATCTCGCGTCGCTCGCCGGCGTCCTGGCAGGCGGCGCGCAGGCCGTCGAGGGCCCGCTGCGCCTGGAGCACGACGTGCTCGGAGTCGCGAAGCCGCAGGAAAGCCAGCACGTCGCGACGCAATGCGGAGGCATCGGCGAAGCGAGCCGACGGCTCCTTCGCGAGCGCACGCGCGCAGATGGCGGCGAGGCTCGGCGAGACGTCGGCGGGCACGACGGGGGGAGACGCGGCGATCGACTCGAACGTCTTCGTCACCGTCGGCTTGTCGTGTGGTGGATGCCCGGTGGCGAGCTCGAAGAGCACGGCGCCCAGCAAGTACACGTCGGTATGCGGGCCGAGCGGCGCATCGACCGCCGCCACCATCTCGGGCGCGGCGTACGCGAGCGTGCCTGCGAGATCGCGTGACACGCCCGCACGCGGCAGGTGCTCGGCCGCCTCGTCGTTCAGCGCCAGCGCCAGCCCCCAGTCGAGGAGGTAGACCTCTCCGAAGCTGCCGAGCATCACGTTCGCGGGCTTGATGTCGCGATGCATGACGCCCTTCGCGTGCGCGAACTCGACGATCTCGCAGACGCGCACGAACGTGCGCAGGTTCTGCTCGAGGAGATCCCGCGCGCCGCGGGTGCGGGCCCACTCCTCGTCGGCGCGGAGCGCTTCCCATGTCGCGCCGCGAATGCGGCGCATCACGACGACGGGACCGTCCTCGCCGCGGAGGATGTCGTGGACGGGGACGACTCCGGGGTGCTCGAGGAAGCCCGTGACCCAGGCCTCCTGCAGCATGCGCTCTGCCTGGGCGGGCGTGGCGTCGGGCAGCGTGGTCTTGATGGCGACGGTGCGGGCGAGCGAGCGCTGGATCGCCGCACGCACGACCCCCATGCCGCCCTCACCGATGATCTCGCCGACGGCGAGCGCGGACATCGAGGAGAGAGGCTCGAGCGACGAAGGAACCTCGTCGCTGGCCCCCTCGCGGGTGACTGCACGCGATGTCTGCGCGTCTCCGCTATCGAGCGCGACCGTTTTGTCGAGGACGGCAAGCTGCGTACGATCGTCCGCCATCCCTTGATGGGGATGGTACTATTTCAGTCCAGTGTCCGCATCG
The DNA here is from genome assembly GCA_043742085.1 of Polyangiaceae bacterium. GTDB lineage: Bacteria > Myxococcota_A > Polyangia > Polyangiales > Polyangiaceae > Labilithrix. The sequence continues at coordinate 233 of JAYTZB010001370.1, read as the reverse complement.
CAGAGCGAAGCGCCTCCGCACACCCAGCAGCTGCATCTCCCCATCGACGACTTCGGTGCGAGGTCGCCGGGTCCGGGAATACCGCGTCCGACGCGTGTATTTTGCAATCGAAACCTGAAGCTGAGCGGGATCTCGTGGATCGGCTTCGACATGGACTACACGCTGGCGATCTACGATCAGCCGGCGATGGACGACCTGTCCATCCGCGCCACCATCGAGAAGCTCATCAAGCG
>JAYTZB010001369.1:0-2917 GCA_043742085.1 Polyangiaceae bacterium | reverse complement strand
GTGTCGAGGAGTGCGGCAGCGACGGAGGTGCTCGACGCCGCGGTGCTCGGATACCTCGCGGACGTCGTCTGCGCGCCCGCGCGCGTGGATGCGCTCGAAGAGATCGCGACGCGGCGCGGGCTCGCTGTCGGCGATCTCGCCGAGACATGGCGCGCGCTCGTCACCGCCGACCACGACGTCGGGCGCGCCTATGCGATGCACCTCGTCGAGCGCGTCGAGCTTCACGACGACCGACGCCATCGTCGTCGCCAAGAGCGTCGCGGCAGGGGTGTAGAGAATCGACGCGCCCCGCGGCCCGATCCGCAGCCCCGAACGGGCGGCCGAATCCAAACGGAAACCGCGACCTTTGGAAGGGCCGCGGATTCTCTTACTACCGTGACCTCTCAGCTCCGACTGTAGGACTCGAACCTACGACCCGGCGGTTAACAGCCGCCTGCTCTACCAACTGAGCTAAGTCGGAATGGTCACCCCAAGTACCTGATCGCGGGTCGTCGCGTCAAGCGCGGGTCGCACGCGCGGCGCAACAAATGCGCGGGAATGAAGCAATCGCCGGCGCGGTCTCGTCTTCGATGGCCGAGCTTCCCTCATCTCCGCGTGCAGCCCCGGTGGCTGGCAACGTGCGCTCGACGCTGCACCTGCGGTTCGGGATCGTGCTCCTCACGCTGTCGATGTTCGGTTGCGATCATGCGACCAAGCTCGCTGCAGAGCAGGCTCTGACGAACGGGCGCGCCGTCACCGTGGTCAGTGGCGTCCTCGAGCTGCGCTTCACGACGAACGACGACACCGCGTTCAGCCTCCTCCGCAACTTCGGCGTCGCGCGGCCGCCCATGCTGCTCGCTGCCGTCTCGGCGCTCGCGCTGCTCGGTGTCGTCGCGATGTGGATTGCCGCGCGCACGCGCGCCAGCCGCGCGCAACATGTGGGCTTCGCCCTCGTCCTCGCAGGCGCGCTCGGCAATGTCGTCGACCGTACGCTGCGTGGCGCGGTCGTCGATTTCATCCACGTGACGCACTGGCCGATCTTCAACGTCGCCGATATCGCCGTCGTGGCGGGCGGTATCGTCCTCGGGCTCTCCGCGCTCCTGCGGCGGCCGAAGCCGGAGGTCCCTGCATGAGCTACACTCTCTGTCATGCGACCGTGGGCATGGCTCGCTGCAGCCGGCGCGAGCGGCTCTCTCGCTCTCGTGCTCTTGCATTGCGGAAGCACGGGCGCGACGGACGGGGGTGACGACGTCCCGCTGCCGAGTCGCGTCGACGTCATCGACAGCGGCGTGACCACGGACGCAACGAGCGCCGATGCCGATGCCGCGACCACCGCCGATGCCCGCGTCGCGAGCTGCGATCCGTCGAAGCCGTTCGGTACGGCCGTTCGTGTCGCCGACTTCGATGCGAACGCGGCGCGCGCGACGCCGCGGCTCTCACCCGACGAGCTCACCATCTACTTCACGTCGAACGGCGCCGACGCCGGAGCCGATCTCTCGATGGCAGTGCGCTCCTCGACCAGCTCGCCCTTCGGCGGCGAGACCATCCTCCCGCAGAGCACGGCGTCGAACGACAACGACCCCATGGTCTCTGCCGATCAGCTCTCGCTGTGGTTTCACTCGAACCGCAATGGCACCGCTGACATCTTCGTCGCGACGCGCGCGAGCGCGAGCGGACCGTTCGGCGCTGCGGCCACCATCCTGGGCGTCGACCAGCCGACGACGAACGAGAACCACGCGTACTTCCGTGGCGCAGGCAGCGAGCTGTGGTTCATCTCCGATCGCGCGGGCGGCGCGGGCGCCTTCGACATCTACGTCGCGAAGCGAATGGGTAAAGCGTTCGCGGCTCCCGTTCGCGTGCCCGAGCTGAGCTCCGCCGCGCAGGACTGGCAGCCACAGCCGAGCGAGGACGGGCTCACCATGCTCTTCGCATCCGATCGCGAGGGCGGGGCCGGCAAGATGGATCTGTGGATCGCGCATCGCAGCTCGGTCACTGCGCCGTTTGGCGCGCCGAGCGTGCTCACCGAGCTCAATTCACCGAGCGTGGATCAGGCGGGCTGGCTGAGCGCCGACGGGTGTCGGATCTGGTTCTCGAGCGGGCGTGCCACGAGCGATGCGCTGCAGCAGATCTTCTTCGCGAAGCGCCCGCTCTGAGTTCTGAGCGCGGCTCACCTGGGCGGCGTGCCGCCTTCGGTGCCGCCTTCGGCTCCGGCGTCCCTCGGCTTGAAGAGCGGGATGCCGGCGTCGGCGTGCACGTCGCCGAGGGCCGCGACCGTTTCCATCATCGTCGCCGAGGAGACCTTCTTCGTGGCGATGGCCTGCGTCGCGGGCTCGATGATGGCGAGCTTGCGCTCGAGCACCGCACGGGCGGCGGGGCTCGCACTCGTGAGACCGAGGCGCAGCATGCGCTCGGTCTCGCGCCACAGCGCGAGTGAGCCTTCGAGCGCGCGGAACGTTCCCGAGCCGTAGCTCGATCCCGGGCCTTCGCGGCGCCCGAGGTCGCGATGGACGCACGCCGCGTGATCCGCAGAGTGCTCGGCGGGGATCTTCGACGGGTCGGTGCCGGAGCCGAGCAGCCAGTACGTCGGGCACGCGCCGGGGATGGCCGAGGCCACAGCCTTCATCGCCTCCTTGGCCTCCTTTTCGTCCTCGAGCTTCTTGCCGACCTTCGGCGCGCTGTCCGCCATCCGGCGCGCGACCGCGAGGCGGAGCGCATCGGGGCCCGACCCCTTGCCGTTCTTCATCGACCCGAGCCAGTCCTCGGAGTGCGCGACCCAGTCGCCGCGTCCGTCGCGCAGGAGGACGATCGCAACGGTGGTTGCCGCTGCGTGATCCGGCGGTTTCGGGTTGAAGCCGCGCTTCGATCCGAGCGCGCTCGCGATCTCGGCGAAGCATCCGGTGTCGCGCGGTGAAGGCTGCGTCGGGAGTAGCGCGACGGG
>JAYTZB010001368.1:0-2373 GCA_043742085.1 Polyangiaceae bacterium | reverse complement strand
AGTGTCTACGGGCCGATCGAGGTGCTGGTCGGGCTGAAGGGCCTCGTCACCAAGGCCGACGAGATCGTGCGCATCGAGCGCGGCCTGAAGAGCATCGAGAAGGATCTCGGCGCGATCGACAAGAAGATGTCGTCGAAGAACTTCCTCGAGCGCGCTCCGAAGGAGGTCATCGAGGAGACCAACGCCCAGAAGCAGCAGCTCATCGATGCGCGCGGGCGCCTCGAGGAAGCGCGCCGGCTCGCCGACGAGCTATAACGAGATGGTGGTGCACGCCGCGGGCCTCCGACGTGTCCTGGCAGCGACGATCTGCGCGTCGGTGATGGTCGCGGCAGGAGCGTGCAGCCTGACCACGTCGCTGGACGGCCTCACGAACGGTGTCGACGCGATGCCGCTCGACGGCGGGGGGAACGGAGACGGCGCGACCGATGCGCTCGTCGGCGAGGCCGGCGCCGCGACCGACGAAGATGCGGGTGCGGCGGGCAACGACGCGGCCAGCGGCTCGCTCTACGCGGCCGTCGTCCTCGCCGACGATCCCCTCCTCTACTATCGGCTGGGCGAGACCGACATCACGAAGCCCGCCGTCGACTCCTCGAAGGCGGCGCGGCCGGCGGCGTTCAAGGGCTCCGTGGTCTGCGGTCTTCCCGGGGCCATCGCCAACGACCCCGATACGGCGTGCCGGTTCGACGGGAGCACGACCGCCGTGTTCGTCCCGAGCGGACCGAAGTTCGCCGGATCGCCGGGGCCGCCGTACTCGCTGGAGGCCTGGGCCCACCCCACCCACGCCCCTGGACCGAACGGCCACGTCGTCGCAGCGGTCGAGCAGGAGCCCAACGATGGGTACTCGATCTTCTTCTTCGACGATCGGGCACCGAGGTTCGAACGCGAGACGCCCATGGGCACCGACGGCATCGTCGGCCCGCAGATCTCCGGGACGGCGTTCGTGCACCTCGTCGGGACGTGGGAAGGGACCACGCAGCGCCTCTACATCGACGGTACGCTCCAGCAGTAGGGGAACAGCACGAAGTCGTTTCCCGGGAACACCAATTCGCCGTTCTCGATCGGCGCGAACAGCAACGCCGACACGAACCGGTTCGTCGGGGAGATCGACGAGGTCGCGGTCTACGACCACGTGCTGACGCCCGCGCGGATCAAGCTCCATCATGATGTCGGTCGCGGACTGACGCCGTGACGCGTGCGAGGCGTGACGCGCTACGTTGAGCGCCGGCGCTGCCCGGCGGCGGCGACGTGATCGCGGAGCAGCTCGGTGATCTCGGCGGCCTTCTGGATGGTGACGCCGTGCGCGTGAGGAGAACCGGCGGACGCTCGCTGTTGCTGTTCTCGCTGTCCTCGGCGGCCGCGCCGGCGACCTCTTAGTGGAGCAACCACCCGCCGCGAGCGAGGCCGGGCACGACCTGTGGCGGGGGGTGCCCGGCGACCGACGACAAGCGCTCGACGACCGCGACGCGACAAGGCCGCAGACCGCCTCGCAAGTATGCTAAACGACCCCCCGGGGGCGGCCTCCCCCGCTTCGACTGCTTCCGCAACCACCCTCCCCTCACGCTTGCCTTGCCGTAGCCCACGATGAGCGAGACGAAGCCGATCGACGACGCGAAGGACGATGCCGCTCTGAAGAAGGGGGGAGTCGCCGCGCCGATTGACGAGAAGCCTGCTGATGCCAGCGAGAGCGTGGGCGAGAGCGAGAGCGAGAGCGAAGGGGCCGACGAGGGGGGCAAGGAGCCCGACCTGTTGCCTCGTGGGAATCCGCTGCGGCGGCGTGGGCTGTGGATCCTGCTCGGGGGCGGTGTTCCGGCGTTCTTGCTCATGGCGAAGAACAGCCAGAACGGCTGGGGCGTACCGCTCGGGCTGATCTTCGTCGCGATCGCGGCGTTCGGCGTGATGGATCTCCTGGGGACGTTCGACGACCCCGACGAGCAGGTCGCGTCGCGCACGGACGCGAGCTCGATCGCACCGGCCGCCGGTCTCGCGGTCGTGATGTTCCTCGTCTTCTGCGGTTTCCTCGCGGCCGCGCAGGCGGCGATCGGGCCGTGGTGGCTCGGATCGGTGACCGTCACGACTTCGTTCCTCGGGCTCGTGGCCGCCGCGTTCAATCTCGGCAAGCAGCTCGGGCCGTGGAAGGTCGACGAGCTCGGGCTCGAGCGACCGCTGCTGCAGCGGCATGGCTTCTGGGTCCTCGCCATCGGCGCGTTCCTCTACTTCCCGGCGATGGGCCTGCAGTCGCTGTGGGATCCGTGGGAGACGCACTACGGCGAGGTGGCGCGCGAGATCCTCTCTCGCGACGACTGGATCTCCCTGTGGTGGGCACAGGACGGATGGTTCTGGTCCAAGCCGATCCTGAACTTCTGGATCCAGTCG
>JAYTZB010001367.1:0-1746 GCA_043742085.1 Polyangiaceae bacterium | reverse complement strand
GCGCCGGCCTTCACCTCGGGCTCGAGCAAGTAGAGCGAGCCGCCGAAGCGCGCGTGGCGCGACGCGGCCTCTTCCTCGAGACGCTCGACGAAGCGAGCGAGCTCGCCCTCGCTGAAGAGGCCGGCGTACGCGCGCTCCTCGATCTCGCCGAGGATGCTGGCGTCGCCGGCGATGGCGCGGAGATCGAGCAGCGACGTGGCGGTCGCGAGATCGGTCTGCGCGAGCTCGAGCGCCTCGCTGACGTCGACGACCTGATGGCCGACCGAGAGACCTGCATCCCAGAGCGGATAGAGGAGCGCGTCGGCGAGGCGCGACGCGGCGTCCCGGTTCTTCTTGCCGGGCCGCACCACGAGGCGCACGTCGACGTCGGACCGCAGCGCGACGGCGCCGCGACCGAACGTGCCGACCGCGGCGAGCGCGACGGCGTCGGTGACGCCGGTGCTCGCGAGCGCGGCGGCGTGAAGCTTCTCGAGGAGCTCTGCGATCATCGCCGAGCGCGCACGCCCGAGGCGAACGCCGTCCTCGGTGGGCGGTGCGGGCGCCGAGGGCCCGTCCGCCGCGACCGCAATCGGGCGGGCGGTGCGGGCGGTGGCGGACAGCCGCGCGTCCAGCACTTCCCAGTGACGGCGCACCGCGGCGGCCACCTCGGTCTCGGGCCGGGCTCCGCCCTCCGAGCCGGACGAGCCTGCCGAGGAACCGCCGGAAGTCCCGGGATTCCCTAGCGTCGGCGTCTTGCCTGACGCTTCCTCCGCCATTCCAGGCAGACCGTATCACTGGCCTTCCCGGTTAAGCGCGGCTTTCCCTTCCCATACGGGCCGGATTCCCTTACCGTGCCGTGGCAAACGCGAGTTCTGACCGCACCGGCGAACTCGCATGGCTGCATGGCTCACCAAGCCCGCGCGCGTGCGCGGTCGAGCGGGAGCGGGAGGCATCGAGAATTATGTCGACGAAGAAGCGCGTTATCCTTGGAATCTGTTCGATTGGTCTGCTCGCCGCATTCAACGCGGGCTGTTCGGGCCAGCTGAAGGTCGGTAACCCGGAGCCGAAGGCCGCAACGCCTCCGCCGCCCCCGGCGCCCGAGCCGCCGCCGCCGCCGCCGCCGGTCGAGGCCCCGAAGCCCGAGCCGCCGAAGGCGCTCGGTCGCGTTCAGCTCAACGACAAGAAGATCACGATCTCCGAGGAGATCCAGTTCGACCAGGGCAAGGCCACGATCAAGCCCGAGTCGAACAGCCTTCTCGACGAGATCGCGAAGGTCATGAAGGACAACGACAAGATCAAGAAGGTCTCCGTCGAAGGCCACACGTCGTCGGAAGGCGACGCGGGCCAGAACATGAAGCTCTCGAACGACCGCGCGGCGGCCGTCATGAAGTCGCTCACCGATCGCGGCGTCGACAAGGGTCGTCTCGTGTCGAAGGGCTTCGGCGTCACCAAGCCGATCGCCGACAACAAGACGGAAGACGGCAAGATCAAGAACCGCCGCGTCGAGTTCACGATCCTCGATCCGGCGCCCGCGGGCGGCGCGACGACGACGTCGGCCACGACGGCCACGCCGAAGAAGCCCTGAGCCAGGTCAGCGCGATCGCGCGCTAGCTCCACTCGGTACAGAACGACGTCGGTGCGCTCGCAAGAGCCACCGACGTTTTTCGTTTTGTCGCGCGCCGCCGTCCTACACGCTCAGAGCGCGCCGTAGTCCTTGCATGCCGGGTTGCGCGACTCGAACTTGGGTCGGCACTGGTGCGGCATGCT
>JAYTZB010001366.1:0-2338 GCA_043742085.1 Polyangiaceae bacterium | reverse complement strand
CGCCAGCGCCAGCGTCGGCAGCGCCGGCGCGGAAGCAGGCTTTCTCACCGTCGCGTCGTATCCGTGGACGAAGGTGTCGGAGAACGGCCGCGCGCTCTGCCTCACGCCGTGCATCAAGGTGCCGCTCGCGCCGGGCTCGCACACGCTCGTTCTCGAGAACGACGCCGAGAGCGTGAAGCAGACGGTATCGGTCGTGATCCGCGCCGGCGAGATCACCGTCAAGCGCTACGGCTTCAAGTAGCGATCAGACCGGCTGCGAGAGGACCAAGCCTCAGAACTTGACCGACGAACCGCAGCCGCAGCTTCCCGTGACCTGCGGGTTGTTGAACTTGAAGCCCGAGCCGTGGACGCCTTCGACGTAGTCGATCTCGGTGTCCTCGAGGTACTGGAAGCTCAGCGGGTCGACGAAGAGCTTCACGCCGTTGGACTCGAAGAGCTCGTCCATCTCGGTGGTCTGGTCTTCGAAGTAGAGGTCGTACGTGAAACCGGCGCAGCCGCCGCCGACGACGCGCAGGCGAAGGCCCTGCTCGGTCAGCGCTTCGGCGTCGGCGATCTCCTTGACCTTCGAGGCCGCGCGATCTGTGACAGTGATCATGCGTGGACTATAGGCACAATTCGACCCGGCTGCCAGGTCAGCCTCCGACAGCCCTTTACGGGTCGTCCTCGGACGAGCGGGGCACGGTCGAGGACGGGCGCAAGGGGGCCACGGCGGGTCCCGTCGAGCCAGACCGGCGCACCGAGTCGGCCTCGGCGCCGACGATCTTGGCGATCGCGCCGCTCTCGCAGGTCACCGCGAACGCCCCGCGACCGAGTGATGAGAGGCCCGCCACACCCGAGGAGCGGCTGGTCCGGGTGCAGATGAGCTCGCCGAGCGTGTCGACCGCGCCCTCCGGTCCGACCACGCCGACGTGCCCGTCCTCTGGCGCCGCGAACGCGACGGCACCCCGTGCATCGACGAGCGGGCCCGTGTGACCGCCGGCCGCGAGAGGCGCGGCGCCGCCGTCGGGCAGCGTCTTGGGCGTCAAGCTCGCGACGGGGGCACGCGACGTCTCCTGTCCGGTGGCGTCGATGCTCACCACGAAGGCGCGGCTCGGGGTCTCCGCGAGCAGGGTGGCGAGCGTGCCGCCCGCGGCCATGGTGCGGACGCTCGGCGGCCCGAGGTAGAGCCCCTGCACGGCGATCGATCGTGACGTGCGCGCGCCGCGTGCGAGGTCCAGCTCCACGAGGTGATTGCCCTCGATGACCGCGACGAGCGTGCTCGCATCGGCCAGCGCAGCACCGCTGTCGATCGGCGCGCCGAACGAGCCGAGGCGTACCGCCTCGCGTCCGGGCGTCCAGCCGTAGACCGCGCCGGTGGTGGTGACGGCGACGATCTTGTCGCCGGTCGCGAGGAGCGGCGCGGCCGGGGCCTCGGGCAGCGAGACGCGCGCGCGCACGTTACCCTCGGCGTCGAGCACGACGAGGTCGCTCGCCGTCGCGACCACCACGCCTCCGTCGTCGAGCGACAGCGGCGAGGTGCGCGCGTTGCGCTCGCCACCGATGCGCGTGACGAAGCGAGGGCCTTGCGAGGGTCCGGAGAAGCCCGGGTGAAGAGGGGCGCCGGTGCGACGGATGCCGACGGCATCGCCGGAGCTCGTCGTGAAGACGACGGTGCCGTCGGAGGTCATGGTGGCGCCGCCCGCGGAGGAGGCGCCCGCGCTGACGCGGCCCTTCTCCTCGCCGTCGCCGTCGAGGAAGATCACGTCACCGCGCGTAGCGGTCACGATGGCGATCATGCCGTCGGAGGAGACGAGCGCGGGTTGATCGATGTTGAGACCGATGGTCTTCCGCCAGGCGATGCGGAGCGGGCCCGATGGGAGGAGGTCCTTGGTGGAGCCCGTGCGACGCGCGTCGCCCCGGAAGGTCGGCGAAGGTCCGCCGGGCGCGCCGACGACGAGGACGATGGGTCTGCGTGGATCCACGCGCTGCGCATCGGCGGGCCGAATCGTGGCGAGCGCGCCGGCGGCGATGCCGGCCGCGGCGATCGCGGCCAACGCGATGCGCCGCGCGCGACCGGTCATTTCGCGGCCTTGATCGGGAGCACGAGCGACGCTTCGATGTCGGGCACGGTCTTGCCGCTCGCCGTGACCGAGCCGAGCACGTGCCCGTAGGCGCGCACGAGGTCGCCGCGCGCCGCCTTGTCCTCGTCGCCGTGGACCACGCGCACGAGGCACGATGCGCCCGGTCCTGATTTGCCGCAGTGCTTCTTGTCCTCGATGAGGAGAACGGTGTGCCCGGCCGTGGCGCGTGCGTCGACGACGTCGCCCTCCACCATCACCTTGGTGCCGATCCTCTTCTC
>JAYTZB010001365.1:0-4451 GCA_043742085.1 Polyangiaceae bacterium | reverse complement strand
GGCCGGCACGCTCAAGGGGAAGATCGAGTACATGGCGCCCGAGCAGGCGCGCGGCGATGCGCTCGACCGGCGCGCCGACGTGTACGCCCTCGGCGCCGTGCTCTACGAGCTCCTTGCCGGACGACCCGTTCGCGACACCGACGACGGGCGGCAGCTCGCCGCCTTGCACGATCTCATGACCGGCACGCCATACGCGCCGCTCCCGCCGACCGTGCCCGATCTCGTGCGCGGCATCGTCGATCGTGCGCTCGCTCGCGACCCGTCTCAGCGCTTCGCGACCGCCGAGGAGCTGCGCCGCGCGCTCGAGCAGGCCATGCTCGCGACCGGACAGACCGCCACCGTCGACGACGTCGCCACCGTGCTCGCGCACTTCTCGCGCGAGCGCACCGCGAAGCGGAAGGACGCCATCGAGCGCGCGCTCCGCGCGGCCACCGATGGGCGCGTCAACGCAGCGACCATCGTGGCGCCGCTCTCTGCGCGTGCCGCTCCCGTGTATCCCGGATCTTCACCCTCGCTCGCGCCCGATGGGCCGGGCTCTCATCCCTCCCAGGCGGGCCTGGCGGCGGCGTCGGGCCAGTACCTGCCGATTCCCGCGCCGTCGGCGATCGACACGCTCCAGACCGGGCCCTCGATGCGGACCATCGGTCCGGCCTCGATGAACGCGCAGTCGATGCCGGGCTCGTCCGCGGCGAAGATCTTCGCCGGGCTCCTCGTGCTCGGTGTGGTGGCGCTGCTCGGCGTCGTCGCAGGCGTCATCGTCACGCGGCGCGGGGAGCACGCGGCGGTGGTCGCTGCGTCGCCGGATTCGAGCGACATCGCCGCATCGGCGGCCCTCACCGGCGTGTCCGTCGCGAAGCCCGGCGACGTCCCGACCGCTCCGGTCATCGCGATCGACGCCACCTCGCCGCCGACCGGCGTGACCGGCGTCGCGGACGCCGGCGCTCCCTCCGCGGTTCGCGGCGCGAAGGACGCGGGGAGCACCGCGTCGGCGGCATCGGCGCGGAAGGCGACGAAGTCCGCCGGGAAGCCCGGCGCCAAGCCGGGTGACGGCGACGAGTATGGGTTCTAGGACCCGGCCCAGATTTGCCGCCGCCGCGGCGATCGCGTTCGCCGTCGTGGCGATGCGCTCCGGCGATGCGATGGCGGCCCCGAACGCCGCGGAGCGCGAGACTGCGCGCCGCCTGATGGACGAAGGCAGAGAGCGCTCGCGCGTCGGCGACAAGGAGCGCGCGGTCGAGGCGTTCCAGAAGGCGCACGACATCATGAAGGTGCCGACCACCGGCGTCGCGCTCGCGAAGGCCCAGCTCGCCGTCGGACATCTGGTCGAGGCGCGTGACGTCGCCCTCGAGGTGGTGCGCATGCCCCGGGAGAACGGCGAGCACGCCATCTTCGAGAAGGCACGCAAGGAGGCGAAGGAGCTCGAGCAGAGCATCAAGCCTCGGATCCCCACGGTCCGCATCGTGGTGAAGGGCGGCCCGGCCACGCGCGTGAGCGTCGACGGCGGCGAGGTGCCCTCGCTCCTGCTCGGCGAGCCGGTGGCGATGAACCCCGGCAAGCACTCGATCATCGCGCGGAACGCCGACACCATCGAGCGGCGCGCGGAGGTGGACCTGGCAGAGCGCGACGGCAAGGAGGTCGAGCTCACGCTGCCCGTGCCGAGCCCGGCGGTGGTCATCGCGCCGGTGCCCTCGCAGCCGCGCGGGAGCGGGAGCCGGGAGACCGGCGAGCGCGGGCGGACCACCGTCGCGAACGTGCTCGTCTTCGGTGGCTTCGGGGTCGCGGTGGTCGGCCTCGCCGTGGGCGGCGTGACGGGGGCGCTCACGCTGTCGAAGGCGGGCGACGTGAAGACCCAGTGCGCGAACGGCATCTGTGACCCGGCCGCGAAGAGCGATCTCGACAGCGCGAGCTCGCTGGCGACCATCTCGACGGTCGGCTTCGCCGTGGCCGGAGCGGGCGCGCTGTGCGGCGTCGTGGGCCTGCTGTTGCCGAGGACGCCCGTGGACTCGACGCAAACAGCGCTACAATCCCAGGAGAAGCGCGCGGCGGTCTGGATCGGTCCGGGCAGCATGGGCGTGCGAGGTTCCTTCTGATGTCCGACCGTGCGAGGACGCCGACCGCAACGCGAAGCCGCAGGGAACGCCCGCGTCGCGTGGCGCGCCTCGTCCTCCTCGCGGCTGGCCTCGCCACCGTCGCCGCGTGCGCGAAGGTGGCCGGCATCGACGCCCTCGAGATCGGCCAGTGCAAGGGCGGCGGCGTCTGCGGCGCAGAGACGGGCGCCAGCGGCGACGACGCGGCGATGATGCAGGAGGAGACCGGAACCGTGCCGGACGGTGGCGGCTCCTTCGACGCCTCGTCGCTCCCGTGCCCCACGACGCCAGGGCCGACGATGGTCCGCGTCGGCACCGCGACGAACAACTTCTGCATCGACAGCACCGAGGTCACGGTCGGGCAGTACCGCGCGTTCACGGACGCCAAGGGCGCGGACGTCAGCGGTCAGCCGCCGGCGTGCGCGTGGAACGCGTCGTATGCGGCGGGCACCGGAGGCAGCGACGAGATTCCCATCGCCGGCGTCGACTGGTGTGACGCGCGCGCGTTCTGCTCGTGGGCCGGCAAGCGTCTGTGCGGAAAGCACGCGGGCGGAAAGTTCGCGGGCGCGATCGGCTCGACCGAGCTCGGCGACTTCAACACGCACGAGTGGCTCCTCGCGTGCACCGACCTCGGCCAGCTCACGTACCCGTACGGCAGCATCCAGAACAAGACCGCGTGCAACACCGGCGAGAACGACGCGGGTCGTACGCTCGCCGTGAGGTCGAAGGACACGTGCCAGGGCGGCTTTCCAGGCGTTTACGACATGGTCGGCAACGTCTGGGAGTGGTTCGACGGCCCGTGCCCGCCGCCCGATGCCGGCGCGGATGCCGGCGACGGCGGACCGGCCAAGGAGCAGTGCATCGTGAAGGGCGGCGGCTTCCCGAACGTGGGAGCGAACATCAACTGCCGCGTCGACGGCCTCGGTGCATCGCGCGACACACGCGCCAACGAGATCGGCTTCCGCTGCTGCGCTGACTGAAAGCGGGCGGCCTTCGGGAGCGCTACTTCGCGAGGGCGCGGAACTTGAGCGGCTCCGCGACGTTCTTCACCGGCATCGCGCGCGATTCGCCGAAGGTGAAGGGATGGGCCGCGGGGAGGGAAGCGATCGCCTCTTCCATCACCAGGATCTCGTTGCGACCGGCGCAGCCCTGGAGGCGCGCCGTGTTGTTCATGCCGCTCGAGAAGCCGGTGAAGTTCGAGTTGGGGCCGAAGGAGCCGACGAAGAGCGGCGCGAGGTGGACGCCGGTCGACACGGCGAGCCCGTTTTCTCGGAGTGATTCGAACTGGATGCGCTTCGGCACCTCGTTGGTCATCGCCCGCACGTCGATCGCGCACTGGATGGCGCGCGCGAGCCGCTCGCCGGGCGTCTCCTCGTAGAACGGCGGACCGAAGAGCGCGATCACGCAGTCGCCGACCATCTTGTCGAAGACGCCTCCGTGCTGCCACACGATGTCGACGGCGTCCCGGCTCCACTCCTCGACCAGCTCGGCCACCTTCGCGGGGGTCTTGAGGATGGTCTCCGAGACCTTCGTGAAGCCGGCGATGTCGATGTAGACGATGCCGACGACCTCTTCCCGCGGGGCGAGGTAGCGCTTCTCGTAGTCGTCGTCCTGGAGCAGGCGCCCGACGTCGTCGGGGCGAAACGCGAGCGCGAGGGCGCGCCACTCCTTGTTGAAGTCGACCACGCGCTGGCGGATGAAGCCGGCGAACGCGCTGAGGAGCTCGCGGTCGTAGGTGTTGAACGTCGTCGACTTCGAGGTCACGACCACCTTGCCGACCACCACGCTCTTCGTGATGCCGTTGATGAGCACCTCCTCGGCGGCGTTCTTCACGCCCAGGTGCTCGAGGAGATCGTCGTTCTTGCCGTTGAGGTAGTCGCGCCCCATCACGCGTATCGGCGCGAGCGTGGTGCCCTGGGCGCCCAGAGTGTCCACCTCCAGCTTTGCGCCGTTGAACATCTGCACGTGCAAGGTCTTCGTCGCGCTCTCCTCGGCGACGTAGACGAGCACCATGCGCTCCATCGGAATCGCCTCGGCGAGCACCGCCACCGCTTCTTTCACGCCTTCGCCGAGCACGCGGTGCCGGAGCGCGCGTCCGAGGCGCATCATCACGGTGTGCTTCTCGCGCGCGGCGCGGATGGTGAAGAGGTAGTTGTCGAGCACCTCGCAGACGGCGTCGAGCGCGTCGGCGAGGCGGACCGGATCGACGTCGGTCGCGCAGACGAGGCCGGCGCGCCCGAACCAGGCGCCGGCGACATCGAGGTGCTGGGCAATGACCAGCATGTCGCCGCTCTCCGTCTTCGTGACCGCCTGAACGCGCTCGCGCTTCTCCTCGCTCGTGCGCTCGAAGACGTCGATCTTTCC
>JAYTZB010001364.1:0-6917 GCA_043742085.1 Polyangiaceae bacterium | reverse complement strand
TCTCGCACGACCTCGTGCTCCACAAGGGCCTCGTGGTGCTGCGCGTGCGCGTCGACTTCGGCACTCACTACGAGACGCGTTACGAGGGCAACGATCACTACGACGCGGCGGCGCTCGACGACATCCTCGACATCGAGAGCGAGACCGATCGCACGCCGAACCACCTCGTGCAGAAGATCCGCGAGTACTACGTCAAGCACGGGTTCCTCGACGCGGAGGTGCGTCTCGAGACGCGCGGCACGACCAGCGACCCCATCAACTACCTCGTGTTCCACGTCTCCGAGCAGCAGCGGGTCTTCGCGGCGGCGCGCTCCTACCCGTGCCTGCGCGAGGCTGACGTGAAGAAGCTCTCCGAGGGCGGGCCCACTTCCGCGAAGGACATCGGCAGCGAGATCGACAGCTACCTGCAAGAGGAGCTGCCGGGCGGCGAGATCCTGGTGCCCCCGCATCCCTTGGGCCTCGACGAGACCATCTCGCGCCAGCTCGGCACGACCGGGGCGCGGCCTGCGCCGCTCGATCTCGAGCCGGATGCGGTCTACGCGCCGGAGACGTACGAGCGGGCCGTCCAGCACGTCCAGGAGCTCTATCGATCGGAGGGCTTCCTCGCCGCGCAGGTCGGTCCGGTGCAGATGGTCCGCCGTCGCTGCGATCCGCGCTCGCCGCCCGGCGAGTGTCGTCCGCTGCGCATCCCCGAGAACCCGCCCGACGTCTGCACGTACGACGCTACGGGCGGTCCGCTGCCCGTCGCTCCGCTCGAGCAGGGCTCGACCTGCGTCCCCGATCCGACGCACGGCGTGCAGTGCGAGGCGCGCGTCTGGCTGCGCATCCCGGTGAAGCTCGGCCCGCGTACGCAGCTATGGGACCTCGCTTTTTCCGGGGTCAACGCGCTCTCGCCCGACCAGGTGCAGACCGCGGCGGCGGTGACGCTAGGGAGCTGGGTGAGCATCGCGAAGATCGAGGACGCGCGCCGGCGTGTCGCCGATGCCTACAAGGAGGAGGGCTACGCGTTCGTCGACGTGAAGTATGCCCTCGAGCAGTCGCCCGACCGCACGCGAGCGCGCGTTCGCTTCCTCGTGACCGAAGGCGAGCAGGTCTTCGTACGGCAGCTCGTGGTGCGCGGTAACACCTTCACGAACACGCACACCATCCTGCGCCGCGTCGCGCTGACGGTGGGGCAGCCCTATCGCGCGAGCCAGGTGCGCAAGACCGAGGAGCGCATCGCGACGCTCGGTGCGTTCGCGAGCGTCGAGGTCGCGCTCGAGAACCCGTACGTCCCCCAGCGCAACAAGGTGGTGATCATCACGGTCGTCGAGAGGCCGCGCCAGTACACCGAGGTCGCGCCGGGCTTCTCGACCGGTGAAGGCTTCCGTCTCGCCACCGAGTACGGCCATCGCAACCTGTGGGGCAACGCCGTGCAGCTCACGCTGCGGCTCCAGCTCGCGTACCTCCCGACGCCGCTCATCATCGACCCGACCGCGCGCGACAACTACCGCAACCTCGAGCTCATCGCGCGCCTCGGCATGCGCGTCACGGGCAGCCTGGTCGTCCCGGACATCGGCCTCGGTCCGCTCGTCCGCGCCGGCGTCGACGGGATCCTCGTCCACGACCTGCAGCGCGACTTCTACATCACGAAGCTCGCGGCCATTCCCAACATCAACTGGCGCCCCGTCAACGAGTTCCAGGTCACGCTCTTCAACAGCTTCGAGTTCAACAACAGCCGCATCTTCCGGGCGGGCAGCATCGACGCGTATCTCCGCTCGCTACCGCCGGGCTTCAACACCACCGACCTCGTGCGGCAGCTCCTCGTTCCGGACGGGGAGAGCTACGTCGTCGCCGAGCGCATCCTGGTGAGCTGGGACCGGCGCGACAACGCGTTCAACGCCACGCGCGGCACGTACTTCGTCAGCGGCATCGAGCACGTCGACGGCTTCCCGGTGACCAACGCGGAGCAGATCGTCCAGGGCGTCGCGGCGCCCAACGAGAGCCATTTCTTCAAGTTCACCGAGACCTTCGGCGGTTACATCCCGCTGCCCAAGGGCTTCCGCATCGCCGCGCTCACGAGGTTCGGCGCAAACGTGCAGATTACACCGAGCTCCGCGACGTACCCCGACCGCCTCTTCTTCATGGGCGGCGTCGACTCGCTCCGCGGCTGGAACCTCAACAGCTTCATTCCGCAGGACGACGTCGACCGCATCTTCCGCGAGCAGACGAAGCCGGACCTCGTCGACGACCCGGCGCATCCCGGGACGCTCATCGTGAACCCCAACAAGTTCACGGCCGCGACCAAG
This sequence comes from Polyangiaceae bacterium, assembly GCA_043742085.1. Classification (GTDB taxonomy): domain Bacteria; phylum Myxococcota_A; class Polyangia; order Polyangiales; family Polyangiaceae; genus Labilithrix. Next base: position 4,629 of record JAYTZB010001364.1, on the reverse strand, counting down.
CCCATCCGCGGCGGCAATCTGATGATCAACGAGCGCGTGGAGCTGCGCATCCCCATCCGCGGCCCCTTCGAGACCGTCATCTTCGGCGACTTCGGAAACCTGTGGATCGACCCGACATATCCCTTCCGGAAGGGCGTGATCCCCATCCGCGCTGCGGTCGGAAGCGGCATCCGCGTCCAGACGCCGGTCGGCCCGCTGGCCGTCGACTACGGCTTCAACGTGACGCGTGAAGCCTACGAGGACGTCGGCGCCGTGAACTTCGCGATCGGGTTGTTCTAGCGACGTCCGTCTGCGCCCATCGCGTGGCACACTGCAGTCCCATGAGTGACGATGCACCGCGATCGCTGCCCGACCCGTTGACCCTCGGCCGCGGCGGCGACGACCCTGTCGACGCGCTCCTCCTGGTCAGCTTCGGCGGCCCGGAAGGGCCAGACGACGTGGTCCCCTTCCTGGAGAACGTCACCCGCGGACGCGGCATACCGCGCGAGCGCCTCGTCGAGGTCGGCGCCCACTACGCGCTCTTCGGAGGCGTCAGTCCCATCAACGCCAACAACCGCGCTCTCGTCACGGCGCTGGAGCACGAGCTCGCCACGCACGGCCCGCGCCTGCCCGTCTACTGGGGCAACCGCAACTGGGGCCCTTACCTCGCCGACACGCTGCAGCGCATGGCGGACGACGGCATCCGCCATGCCGTCGCGTTCTTGACCTCTTGTTACAGCTCGTACTCGGGGTGCCGCCAGTATCGCGAGGACATCGCGCGCGCGCAGCAGGTGGTCGGCGCCGGCGCTCCGCGCGTCGACCGCATGCGGCACTACTTCAATCACCCTGGGTTCGTGGAGCCGATGATCGAGCGAGCCCGCGCCGCGCTCGCGCGCTTCGACGAGCCCGCGCGGGCGCGCGCCCATCTCGCGTTCACTGCGCACAGCATTCCGTCGACCATGAACGACACCAGCGGACCAGGCGGCGGTGCGTACGCGAGCCAGCTCACCGAGACCGCGCGCCTCGTTGCCGAGGCGCTCGGCGTGCCGCCCGAGCGATGGCGCCTGGTCTTCCAGAGTCGCAGCGGTCCCCCTTCCATCCCTTGGCTGGAGCCGGACATCGGCGATCACCTGGAAGCGCTTCATCGCGAGCAGGTGCGCGAGGTGGTCGTGGTGCCCATCGGATTCACCTCCGACCACATCGAGGTCCTGTTCGATCTCGACGTGCAGGCGCAGCAGCGTGCCGCGTCACTGCCTGGCCTTCGCGTGGAGCGCGCCGCCACCGTCGGCGTCGACCCTCGCTTCGTGACCATGGTGCGCGAGCTGGTGATCGAACGGATGACGGGCGCAGCGGTCCGTCCTTCGCTCGGCGTGCTGGGGCCCAGCCACGACGTCTGCCCGGGCACGTGCTGTCCCGCTCCGGCGCGTCGTCCCGCTCCCGCTCCTGCTCCTGCTCCCGCTCCTCCGGCCGCCGGCTCATGAGCGAGCCGGCCGCGGTGTATCCCCCCGGCTGCGACACGGTCGGAAAGAAGGTCGACCACGCGTCGCGGGTATTGCTGCCGGCATCGCGCTTCGACGAGTACGTGACGGTCATGGGCGAGGTGCTCGACGAGAACGTCCACTACGTCGATCCGGTCCACGAGCTGCGCGGCCGCGCGGACGTGCTGGCGATGCTCGCTGTCTACGTTCCGCGCGCCGCCAACGACCGCTTTCGCTTCGAGCTCCTCGTCGACGAGCCCACCCGCGTGCTGTGGCGCTGGACGATGGTGATCAAGATCCGCTTCGGCGGCTACGAGTTCGTGATCCACGGGCTCGTTCACGCCGAGGTGGAGAACGGGCGGATCGTCTACCAGCGGGAGTACTACGACCCCATGGAGTCGATCGGCGTCATCCCATTGGTGGGACGGCTCTACAAACGACTCCTGATGCTCGGTTGACCGGCGCCATGACGTGGTTGAAGCGCTTCGTGTTCAAGCTGATGGAGCTGAGCCTGGGACTCCGTCCCTATTTTGCGCTTCGTACGCGCAATCCCATCTTCATCAATTTTCGATTGACCACGAGCGAGCGAGAGAGCGTCGAGCGCGCCCTTCCCGATGGCTTCACGCTGCGCCCGCTGCGATTCACGATCAGCGACGAAGAGCCGGCATACTGGCTGAGCTACAATCTCTACGAGCTTCGCTATCCGAAGAAGGAGATGGCCAACCTCCGGAAGGTGCGCTGCGAGATCAACACGTTCGTCACCGACCGCACGGGGAGGGAAGGCGTCTTCGTCTTCTGCGGCTCGCCGTTCGTCTCGCAGGAGGAGAAGCCGACCGCCATCGGTCGCGTCGCCGATTGGGCGGAGCGCCTCGTGATCTTCCTCTACGGCTGCGGAAGGCTCACGAGCCTTCGCTACGCCCTCACCGAGGAGCGCCTGGTCGTCGACCTCGCGGAGGCAGAGAGCAAGCTCGCCATCGACGTGCCCGTGGCGGCCGAGCCGGGCGAGGAGCGATTGTCCCCCGACTACCATCGCTTCAACGACGTCTCGTTCTTCGCCGGGGGCAAGACCTACGACCTCGTCAACGTGGACAGCGCCTTCGGGCGCGCCACCCTGCAGCACGTCGACGCCGCGTCGTTGGCACGTCTGTCCGTCGCCACTCCATTCTTCGAGCGCGCGCCGGATCATCTGTATATCCATCGCGGCGAGATTGGCTATCTCGTCAACGCTCTCCATCGGACGGATAGCGCGTGAAGACGCGAAGGACTCTCCTCGGCAGTATCGTCGTGATGGGCTTGCTCATCGCCGTCTCGGTGATCGCGCCGCACGGCGTGGAGAGTCTCCTGCGCCGTCCGGAGCTCTATCTCCACGCGAAGTTCGTTCACGTGCTCACGGTGTCGCTGTTCCTCGGCAACGTCGTGATCGGAACGCTCTGGGAGACGAGGAGCTTGCTCTCGAAGCGCGCCGCGATCATCCGCTACACCTACGACACGGTGGCGTGGCTGGACGCGGTGTTCACCGCACCGCTCATCGTGCTGGTGGTGGTCACGGGCTTGATGCTGGGAACGATCGACGGCGGCGTGTTCTCGCTGGCCTGGCTGGTGGTCGCGTTCGCGACGTTCGCGCTCTCGGGCCTGGTGTGGCTGGCGTTCGACATTCCGACGCAGTACCGCGTCAAACGACTCTTCCGCGAGGCGCCCGCGGACGCCGCGGAGCTTCCGGCCGCGCTGCTCCGTGTACTGAGATTTCGCGTCGTGCTCAACGCGTGCGCGGTGATGGCGCTGCTGGTGGTGCTCTACCTGATGGTGCACAAGCCGGAGCTCCCGGCTGTCCAGCGGTGGCTTGCCGGGCGTTGAGCGCGATGCTCACCAGCCGCTCGTGCCGGGCTCGCCCTTGAAGGGGCCCACCAGCTCGTCGGTGATCCAGCCGCCGTAGAAGCCGCCGGCTTGCGGCCGCACCGCCTCGCCATCGAGCGTGCACTCGTCCATGCGCCCCGGATAGAACGCGACCCAGTCCTTGATCGAGGCGAACGCTTCGGTGGGCGAGCGATACGTCCACGCCGAGGCCTTGGCGATCTTTCCGCCCGCGCTGACGTCGTAATACGACGCGTTGCCCTTCCACTCGCAGAAGCTCGAGCCATCGGCGCGGGCGAGGTGCTCGAGCAGGATGTCGTCCGGCGACACGTAGTAGACCGGCGGATGGCTGGTCTCCAGCACGCGCGCCGGGCGGCGCGTCTCCGCGATCACCACGCCCCCGAGCACCACGCGCACGTGCCTCTCGACGTGCTCGAGGCGCGGCGGGCGTGGGTAGTCCCAGACCGATTCCTTGGGGCGGCTCATGACGGAAGGCTCAGAACGACCTCAGGTCGCTGATGAGGCGCTTCGAGATCACGATGCGCTGGATGGCGCCCGTGCCCTCGAAGATGTCGTAGACCTTGATGTCGCGGAACCACTTCTCGAGGAGCTGGTGGTCGCGCGCGATCGAGCCTTCGGCTCCGCAGATCTCGATGGCCTCGATGCACGCCTTGATCGCGGCCTGGCCTGCCATCGCCTTCGACATGCTGGCCTCCTTCGCGTTCGCGAGGCCGTTGTCCGCCATCCACGCCGCGCGCCACGTCAGCGAGCGCGCAGCCTCCAGCGAGCGCCCGACCTTCGCGAGCCGCTCGACGATCGCCGCGTAGCGCGGGATGGGGCGGCCGAGGACGTAGTTGTCCTTCACGAAGTCGCACGCGTATTCGTAGGCGCCGCGGCCGATGCCGCAGGCCATCGCCGCGACCAGCGGACGCGTGTTGTCGAAGGTCTTCATCGCCGTCATGAAGCCTTCCTTCGTGACGTACTTCTCCTCGCCGCCGAGCAGGTTGTCCTCGGAGACGCGGCAGTCCTCGAGCACGAGCTCGGCGGTCTCGCTGGCGCGGAGGCCCATCTTGTCCTCGATGCGACCGACGCTGAAGCCAGGCGTTCCCTTCTCGACGACGAACGCGCGATGGCCGGCGCGACCGAGCGCGGGATCGATGGTGGCGAAGATCACCGTCCACACGGCTCGCGCGCCGTTGGTGATGTAACACTTCCGCCCATTCAAGACCCAGTGGCGGCCGTCCTTGCGGCAGCTGGTGCGGATGCCGGAGACGTCGCTGCCGGCGTTGGGCTCGGTCAGGCCATACGCGCCCCACTTGAG
>JAYTZB010001363.1:0-1650 GCA_043742085.1 Polyangiaceae bacterium | reverse complement strand
CTGCGCCTCGTCGGACACACCGACATCGCAGACATGATGGATCAGATCATCGCCGACGAGGTCATTCACGTCCGCTTCGGCAACCGCTGGGTGTTGCATCTCTGTCAGGGATCACAGCCCGAATACGAGGCGGTGATGGCCCGCGCGCACGAGAAGGTGAAGTTCCCGATGGGACCGGTCAACGAGGTGGTGCGCACGATGGGCGGCTTCCCGCCGTGGTACGTCGACACGCTGCGCGAGAAGTTCGAGCGCGTCTTGTCCGGCGCCACCTGAACGGCCTATCCTCGCGGCCGTGCGAGGCATGAGTTGACGAAGAAACGCAGTCGGGTTCGGGTCGCTTTCACCGTCGTCGGAGCGCTCCTCGCGCTGGCGGTGCTCGGGATGGTGGTGAAGTTCTACGTGCTCTCGCCGAAGTCTCGGCCACCGCAGAGCGTCACCGCGAAGTCGACACCCGAGACCATCGAGCGAGGCCGTTATCTCGCCAACAACGTCGCGGCCTGCATGGCGTGTCACTCGACGGTGCAAGAAGACAAACCTGGCGATCCGGTCATGCCCGGTCGCCTCGGCGCCGGTCGCGACTTCGGTGATCTCCCTGGTTTTCCGGGTCATTTACGATCGCCGAACCTCACGCCCGACAAGGAGACCGGGATCGGCAACGTCAGCGACGGCGAGCTCCTGCGCGGCATCCGCGAGGGCATCGGCCACGACGGTCACGTGCTCTTCCCGCAGATGCCGTACCGCACGTACGCCGAGACGTTGAGCGACGACGACGCGCTGGCGGTCATCGCCTACCTGCGGTCGTTGCCGCCGATCACGAACGACCCCGGTCGCACCGAGGTGAAGTTCCCGGTGTCGATGTTCATCCGCGCCGCGCCCCACCCGGTCGAGACCGCGGTGCCGCCGCCGCCGCCCGCCTCCGACAAGCTGGCGCGTGGCAACTGGCTGCTCAGCGTGTGCTCGTGCCGCGAGTGCCACGACACGCGCAACTCACGTCGCGAGAAGATCCCTGGACGCGCCTTCGCGGGCGGCATGAAGTTCCCGATGCCCAACGGACGCGGGGTGGCCGTCGCCCCGAACATCACGAGCGATCCCGCGACGGGCATCGGTGCGTACAGCGAGGCCGACCTTCGTCGCGTCTTCGACGAGGGCAAGGGCAAGGCTGGCCGCAACCTCTACGTCATGCCGTGGGCGTACTACGGCGGCCTCACGACCGAGGACAAGGACGCGCTGATCCTCGCGCTCCGCGCCGTTCCGCCGCTCTCGAACATCGTCGCGCCTTCCGAGATTCACTAGCTCGCTCAGCTCGCTCGCTCGCTCGCTCTCAGCGCAGGAGCGCGAGCGCGGCGTCGAGCTGTCCATCGCGGCCGGCCGCGAAGTCCTCGGGCGTTCGGCTCTCGACATCGACGTCGACCGCGAGTCGGTTGCCGTCTTGAGCGCTTCGCGATACCGGTCCCAGGCTTCGTGCGCCGGGCGTCATGAGCATGAAGCCGTCGCGCAGCGGCATCATCGCCGGCATCGTGAGCGCGCCCGCGGTGGGCCGACCCACCAGGCGCGCCTTCGCGTGCTCGCGGAGCGCGAGCGCGAGCATCTCGGCCGAGGAGGACGTCTGGTCATCGACGAGGACGACCATCGGCACGCCGAGCGCGAGCG
>JAYTZB010001362.1:0-2272 GCA_043742085.1 Polyangiaceae bacterium | reverse complement strand
CGACGGCAAAACGCTTGCTGAGACGACCACGAAGACGCGGCAGTCGGTCCGCGACCTGCCGATCCATCCGCACCTTCGGCCCTTGCTTCGGGCCATGCGCGACCACGCGGATGACGTGACCGCTCGCGTGTTCCCCATCGAGCGCGCGATCGAAATCGAGAACGCGGTTGACCGTCTTCGTTCCGATCTTCTCGTGGCGAGCATCGACCGCGTGGAGCTGCAGAAGGGTACGCCGCAGCTCCTACCCTTCGACGTCCGCTCGTTCCGCACGACGTTCGGGACCTGGGCGAGCAAGGCCGGTTACGACTCCGCGTGGGTCAGCAAATGGCTCGGCCACAAACCGAAGGGAACCGCCGCGCAGCACTACGTCAAAGACGTTCCGCATTTCGAGGACGTGCTGCTCAAGGCGGTCCCGCCCGGAGTCGTTCCACCGTTCCCGCAACTGCCGGCAAGCCTCCTCGCGAGTAACGGCAAAGTTTCGGTTTATCGGTCGCGAAATACTAGAAAAACCCGCGAAAATCAGTGGCCCCTCCGGGGGTCGAACCCGGACGCTGTTCCCAGCCAGAGATTTTAAATCTCCTGCGTATGCCATTCCGCCAAGGGGCCGCCGCGCAATGATGGGGCATTCGAGCGCGAAGCGGTAGGGTTGCGTTCACGCGTCGGCATGGCGCGCGAGCAGCAGCGCTGTTCGCTCCGGAAGCGTGCTCGTTCGCCAGCGGTCAACGAGACGCTCGCGGTGACAACGTCGTTGGCGCAAGGTCGCCGCTGATCGTCGGAAATTGCGCCGCAACCGATGCCGCCGCCGGTGGCTCGTTGAATGCATACTGCACAGACGTGCTCGTCTCACGGTCCGCAGCGGCGGTTCTCGTCCTCGCGTCCGCGTTTTTCGCGTGCGGCGCCGAGGCTCCGGCGACGGGCCGTGTGCACATCGTGCATGCCATTCTCGTTTACGACGGCTCTTCCGCGATCGCCACCATCGACCTTCACGTCGACGCGGCGCGAGATGCCGCCATGTTTCCGTGGCGAGTCGGAGCGGTTCCGAGCCACGGATTGTGCGGACTGCACCTCGGCTGGCGCCTCGACATCGACGAGACATCGAGCACATCGACGGAGGTTCCTGCGAACGAGGCACGCGATCTCCGTCTCCGAGCCACGAGCCACGATCGACCTGCATGCGACGCTGAGCAGGTCGTCGCACGATGTGGCGAGCCCGTTTCGCTTCTCGTCATGAACGATACCGATGACGTCGTCGCCGCGCTCGACACGACCTTCGAGTGCTGGTTCCCCGCCCGGTCGTTGCGGTGACGAAAAAGATCTCTCGACCCCGCGACCCGCGCGACTAGCGTGTGCCGCGTTGCTCACCGTCGGACAGACCTTCGCGCGTTACGTCATCGAGGCCGCGATCGGCGAGGGCGGCATGGGCGAGGTGTACCGCGCCTTCGACGACAAGCTCCGGCGCAAGGTGGCCCTCAAGGTCCTGCACCCCGACCTCGCCGTGCCCGACGCCGCCGCGCGCCTCGTCCGCGAAGCGCGCGCCGCCGCTGCGTTCGCGCATCCCAACACCATCTCCATCTATGACCTCGGCGAGATCGACGGCACGGTCTTCCTCGTCATGGAGCTCATCTCGGGGGCGCCACTGCGCGCGTACATCGGCGACGCGTCGGTGCCCGTGACCAAGAAGCTCCGCTGGCTCGTCGACATCGCGCGTGGCCTCGGCGCCGCGCACAAGGCCGGCCTCGTGCATCGTGACGTCAAGCCCGCGAACGTCATGGTCTCCGACGACGGCGTCGTGAAGGTCCTCGACTTCGGGCTCGCCAAGCCCCTCGAGGCCGCCAGCTTGAACACCGACGTCGGGCTCGTCGTCGGCACGCCGCGTTACATGGCGCCCGAGCTCTTCACCGGGATCCGCGCCGACGCCCGGAGCGATCAGTTCGCGTTCGGCGTGACCGCCTACGAGCTGCTGGCGGGCGTGCATCCAGGGTCGCCGATGGGCGCCGTCCCGGCCGCGCTCGATACGCTCGTCCCCGAGGTCGGTCCGGTCGTCGCGCGCATCATCGCCCGCACGCTCTCGCGCGCCGCCGCCGATCGCTTCGCGGGCATGAACGAGGTGGCGACCGCGCTCGACGAGCACATCGCCGGCACCCGCGGCAGCGAGGTGCGCGAGCCATCGCCGTCGACGCGTCGGGAAGGCGGCGCGACCGCAGCGGCTCTCGCGCACGCCCCGACCGAGCTCCCACCGTCGGTCGCGGCCTCACCGTCTGTAGCACCGGGA
>JAYTZB010001361.1:0-3710 GCA_043742085.1 Polyangiaceae bacterium | reverse complement strand
TCGGTGGCGATGTCCTCGCGGTACGCAACGCCGAGGTTCTGCGAGAAAAACCCGGGACGCAGGAGCGTGTGGCTCATCTCGCGAAGCGCGAGATGCTTCTCGACGGCGTGATGCGGCACGAGCTTGTTCGTCGCCGCGCCCGCGCACGACAAGAAGACGATGTGCTTCACGCCGCGCTTCACGGCGACGTCGATGAACGGCATGAGCGTCGATTCCATCGTCGCGATCGCCGGCGGTCGGACGAGGAAGATCGAATCGCAGCCGTCGAGCGCACGATCGAAGGTGTCGTGCGCTTCGTAGTCGAGCACCGCCGCGTCGACGTCGTCACCGTGCATGGCGTGGATGCTCTCCACCGAGAGGTCCGCAGCGCGCAGCGCGTGGCCGCGCGCGGCGATGGCACGGACGACCTCACGGCCGACGTTGCCCACCGCGCCGGTAACGAGCACGCGAGGCGCACATTTCGGCTTCGAGGCGTTCGCCATGGCCCTGAGGCGTGCACTCCACGTGCCGCTACGCCTCACGGAGGGGCGATTACGGCCGGCAAGCGAGCCATGCGAGCTATGCGAGCTCGACCTTGGGCGCGACGACGCGCTCGAGGTCGGCAGTGACGACCGCGTCGGCCCGGATGACGCGTGGAGTCACCGACGCCAGGACCGAACCGTTCGCGTCGAGGATCGACGAGCCGCCCTGACCCGCGATCCTGACGAGGCCTGGCCCCCAGTTCGCGTTCGCCACGGCGATGCGATGACGGCGCGCGAGCGCGGGGAGCATCGCCGCGCGAGAGTCCTCTCCCTCGACCCACGCGCTCGGGAACAGCAGGAGGTCGGCGGCATCGAGCGCGTCCGCCGCGTCGTCGGCGAGAAAATGCACGTCGAAGCACACGGCGATCGTCACCCGCACGCCGTCGATCGCGACCGTCGGGGCGGGAAATTCCCCGGCCGTGGCCCACGTCTCGGGGAACCATGGATGCCGCTTCCGGTACGTGAAGACCCGCGCGCCGTCGCGATCGAACCCGACCATCGCGTTGAAATGACGGCCGCCCTCGTCCAGCACGAGAGGCGCGACGAGGTGCACGCGATGCCGTCGCGCGAGCGCTGCCACCGCACCCGCGGTCGGCCCGTCGATCGGCTCGGCGAAGTCCGCAAGGTCGAACGCGCCGTCTCCCGACACGTAGCCGCTCAGCGAAGCCTCCGGCAACAAGACGAGGTCGGTCTCTCGCCCGCGCGTCAGCTCGGCGTCCACCGCCGCGAGCACCGTCTGCGGATCGCCCCATGTGGCCGGGAGCTCGAGCACCGTGACGCGCAGCACCGCTCGATCGTAGCGTGCGCTCGACGCCGTGGCATCCCCGCGCTACCTCCGGCTCGTTCGCGCTCGAGAACCAGAATGTCCGCTCCACCCGACGATCCCGATGAGCACACGGCGTGGGTCGAGCGCCTCCACGGCGTCGTGGACGAGCTCGTGGCGCCCATCGTCGCGGGGCATGCGAAGCGTCTCCACTGCCGCTCCGGTTGCAACGATTGCTGCACGGATGGGCTGACGGTGTTCGCGGTCGAAGCCGCGGTCATCGCGCGTCATCACGGCGAGCTCCTTGCGCACGGCGCGCCACACCCCGAAGGCGCATGCGCGTTCCTCGACGACGCAGGCGCGTGCCGCATCTATGCGCAGCGCCCGTACGTCTGCCGCACGCAGGGCCTTCCGTTGCGCTGGCTCGAGCACGACGACGAGGGCCCCGCCGAGGTGCGCGACATCTGCCCGCTGAATCTCGAAGGCCCCGCGCTCGAGGAGCTCTCGGCCGACGAGTGCTGGACGCTCGGGCCGATCGAGGAGCGACTCGGCGCACGCCAGACCGCCGCCGATGGGGGAAGCGCCGAGCGGGTCGCTCTCCGCAGCCTCTTCGCCGGCGGCCCGCGGCGCCTTCCCATCATCGGTTAGGACCGAGCACGTCGCATCGCCGACGACGCTCTCCGCGAAGGTCATCCATGGCGCGCGTCACGCGCTCCTACACGTGGGTATTCGAGTGGCGTGCGCCCGTTCGAGCGGATGGAGCCGGGGCACAACGCCTCGTCTGAGGCGCGCGCGCCGGGCGCTTTGCTGCGGCCATGCGCCGACCCGCTCGCGCATGGAACTCGCATCGGCGAGCGACATGCGAACCGAGCGGGCGGATGAACAGTGGAGCGCGCGGCCTCATCGCGGCCTGGTGAGCGCCGTGCGGCCGCTCGTCCGCGCGCTCTCGATGCTCCACTCGGTCACCGTCGACGGCGTGAAGCACCTGCCGTCTGGCCCTGCGCTGCTCGTCGGCAATCACGGCATGCTCGGCTACGAGTCGCCGATCTTCTTCGAGCGTGTCCTCGCTGCTTGCGGGCGATTGCCGATCGGCCTCGCGGATCGCTGGTTCTTCAAGGTGCCGGGGCTGCGCGATCTGCTCGTGCGGCTCGGCGGTACGTATGGCAGCGCGGCGAACGGTCTCCGCGCGCTTCGTCGCGGCGATCTCGTGGTGTGCTACCCGGGCGGCGCGCGCGAGGTGTTGAAACACGAGCGCGACAAGTACCGCCTCCTCTGGGACAAGAGCATCGGCTTCGTGCGGCTCGCGCTCTCCGCGAAGGTGCCGATCATCCCGTTCGCCGCGGCCGGCGTCGACGATGCGTTCAAGGTGATCGGCCACGTGCGCGGCAGCGGCGACCTCCTCATGGGCCACGGCAAGTACGATCTGCCGCTGGTGTGGGGCGCGCGAGGACCGCTGCCGAGCCCGGTGCCGTTCTGGTTTCGGTTCGGCGAGCCGATCGTCCCTCCTGCTGGAGCGCGATCGACCGACGACGACGCCGTGCGCGATCTCCATCGTCAGGTCTGGACGCGTACGCAGGTGCTGGTCGACGATCTCATGCGCGAGTGGACGGCCAAGCGCAGCGCCCCTAGAAACCCCTCCAGGAGCGCAGCATGAAGGTCCTCATCCTCGGCGGCGGTGGCACGCTCGGCGCGTTCTCGGCGGGCGCGCTGAAGGCGCTCGAGGAGCACGGCTTCGTCCCCGACGTCATGATCGGATCGAGCGCGGGAGGCATCAACCTGCTGCGCTATCTGGTGGGCGGCGCTGCGGAGGCCACCGCGTTCTGGTGCTCTGTCGCCAAGGTCGGCACCGTGCTCCGCGGGCTGCTCCACGGCCTGAACTTCAAGGAGGGCCTCCTCGACGCCCGCTGGTTTCGCGCGCGCGTGGAGCGCGGCGTCGACTTCGAGCGCATGATGAAGGACCCGCGCAACCTGGCCTTCCTCGTGGTCGACCTGAAGACCGGCAAGGTCACCGTCCGCGGCAATCGAACCGAGCGCGATGCCGATGCGCTCCGTGCCGTGTCGCGCGGGGCGTATGCGCTACCGCCGTTGCTGCCGCCGGTCCCGCTCGGCGACGAGCTCCTCGCGGACGGCGGGCTCCTCCACAACGCGCCGCTCAACGCGGCCGTGAAGCTCGGCGCCACGGAGATCGTCTATCTGTGCAATGTGCACGCGATTCCGCGCGCTGGCTTCATGAAGACCTCGACGGTGCGGTCGGCGTGGCGCTACGCGGAGATCTTCTTCCGGCGCGCCTCCAACGTCGGCTTCATCGACGCGGAGATCGTCGACGATCGCTTCCGCGGCGTCCCGTTCCTCGCCATTGCGCCGCCCGCGAACCTCGGCTTCGGCAGCATCGTGCGATGGATGCCGCCGCGCATCGACGCGGCTCG
>JAYTZB010001360.1:0-3581 GCA_043742085.1 Polyangiaceae bacterium | reverse complement strand
GCTTGCCTCAGCGCCGCTTCCAGCCGCGTCCTCGCCTCGTCATAGACCGCGTCGCGTTCGTGCTTCGCGCCGTAGCGGAATCCGCCGTCGTAGAGCGGGAGCGTGAAGAGCAGCTGCACCTGCCAGCCCGTGGTGGGCGTCGTGAGCGTCGCCGGGTTCTGGTAGAACGGCTCGGCTACGCCGGTCAGCATCGGCAGGTAGTCGGCATAGGAATCGCGCACCGACTTACGTGCAGACTCCACGCGTTGCTTGGACGCAACGATGTCGCTCCGGTGCTGTGCCTCGTCGAACGCTGCCGTCAGGGTGGGCGGCGCCGCGAGCGAGACGTCGGCTGCGTCGAGTGGCGTGCTCTCGCCGACGAGAATTCCGAGAGCCTCTTGCGCACGCGAGAGAGCGAGCGTCTGGTTCTGCACCGTCGTCTCGGTCGAGGCGCGCTCCTGCGCTGCGCGCACGGCGTCGAGCCGATTTCCGACGCCGCCCGCGAGACGCGATTGCGAGAACTGCTCGTGCGCGCGCGCCGTGTCACGCGCCTGCACCGAGCTCTCGAGAACGCGCTTCTGACCGATCACCGTGAGGTAGGCGCGGCCCGCAAGCAGCGCCACCTGGCGGCGCGTGTCCTCGAGGATGGCCTTGGCGATTGCACGATTGTCCTTCGCGCGCGCCGTCTGCACCCACCCGCGCGGCGCGATGATCGGCACCGTGAGCGTGAGGTTCGCGTTGAAGCTGTCCTGCCCGGCCGCGACGGTCGTGCCGATCTGGCGCGCCGCATCCAGGCGCGTATACGTGGCGTTGGCGTTGAGCGTGGGCAGCCAGCTCGCACGCGCTTGTTCCACGAGCGCCTGGGCGCGACGGAGCTCCGCGTAGGCGACCTCGAAGGTCGGGTTGTGGGAGGTGGCGCGCTGGATGGCGTCCTCGAACGTCACCGTCGGCGGCTTCGCGGCCAACGTCGGGGCCGGCGTGGACTGCGCCCGTGCGCTTCCGCTGACCAGCAGCAAGGCGGCGGCAGCCATCATCGATTCGCTACGCATGGAATGTTGTCTCGGTCATGAGAGATGTCGTCGGAGCGGTTCGCGTTGTGCACCCAAGTAACATCGAGCGCCGTGTCGGCCCGCAAAGGCCACGGTTTTTCCATCACTGTCCACTGGAGTGGACACCGCCTCCTTAGCGGAGAGCCGCATGTTCATGTGGGATTGCATGCCGCGTCGACAAACCGCACGCGGTATCCGTAGCATCGCAGTCGATGCGCGAAGTGTCCGTGCGCATGCTGCATTTCTGCCGCGACCTCGCGCGCGCTTCGGGGGTCGACGAACGGGCGCTCGTCGCGGGCCTCACCTCGGTCGTGCCGGTTGCCGGTAAGGAGCCCGACTGGATCGACTGGGACGACTTCGTCGAGGTCATCGAGCGCTTCGAGCGCATGTCCGGCGGCCCCGAGGCCGTGGGCCGGGCGATGCGCGCCGGCCTCCCCACGGCGTATCCCGAGATGCGCGCCTTCGCGTCCGTGTTCGTCCTCCCGATCCCCGCCTTCCGCTTCGTGATGACGCGGCTCATGGGCACCATGTATCGGAACATCGCCGTCGAGACGATCGAGGAGCTCGGCGACGACCGCGTCCGCTGGACGCAGACGATCCCCGAGCCGTATCGCGCCTCGGAGGCGTTCCATCGTGGGACGGTCTCGATGGTGGAGCTGTTTCCGCGGAACCTCGACCTCCCCGAGGCGCGCATCGAGCGGGTGACGATCACCCCGCGCGAGGCCGAGTTCATCGTGCAGTTTCCGAGCGTCGATCCGCTGGCGTTGCGCAGCGCGCGCGCCGTTTCGTCCGCAGCGAACGTGCTCGCGGTGCAGCTCGACGAGGCATTCTCGCGGATCATCGAGACGCTGCGCGGACGGCCCGATGGGAGCGCGAAAGGCGGCGGCGATCCTGGATCCAATGGTGGGTCGGCCCCGCATTCCGACGTGCGCGACTGGGCGGATCGCCTCGCCCTCTCGCCGCGCCAGCGCGAGGTGTTCGCGCTGCTCGCCCAGGGCCGAGCGAACAAGGACATCGCCGCTGCGCTGCGCTGCTCGGAGCGAAACATCGAGTTCCACGTCGGCCGCATCCTTCGCGCGGCGCGCGTCTCCTCGCGGGCCGAGCTGCTCGTGAAGATCCTCGGCGCTCGCGCCTGAGTCAGCCCTTCACGCCGCCCGACGTGAGCCCGCTCACGAGCTGTCGCTGCGCGACGTAGAAGAGCGCCATCACCGGCACGCTCACGAGGATCGCGCCTGCCGCGAAGGCACCCCAGGACGTGTTGTACTCGCCGACGTAGCTCTGGAGGACGACCGGCAGCGTGAAGGCGCTCTCGCGGCCGATGAGCGTCGCGGCGAGGATGAACTCGTTCCAGGCGCTCATGAATGCGAAGAGCGCGGTCACGGCAATGGCAGGACGCGCCGCCGGCAGCGCCACCTTCAGGAACGCTTGCGTTCGCGTCGCGCCGTCGACCATCGCCGCCTCCTCGAGGTCGACGGGAATCGCGAGGAACGCACCGCGGAGCTGGAAGATCGCGAACGGCACCGCGGTCGCCGCGTACACGAGCACGAGACCGGTGCGCGTATCGAGCAGGTGCAGCGCATCCAGGATCAAGTAGAGAGGCACGGCGCTCGCGACGCCCGGGAACATCTGGGTGAGGAGCAGCGTGCGCAGCCCCGAGCGCTTGCCCACGAAGTCATGGCGCGCCAGCGCATACGCGGTCGGCGTCGCGATGGCGACCGCCATGATCGCCGTGGCGAGCGACACGACGAGCGAGTTGAGGAGCTGCCGCGCGAAGAGCCAGCTCCGCGCCGGATCGCCCCAGCCCGTCACGAGGCGGAAGTTGTCGAGCGTGACGTGGTGCGGGACGGGGAACGCGCGCAGCTCGGGCTCGCTGCCCGACGAGAACGCGAGCGAGATGACCCAGAGCACCGGGTAGAGCGCGTAGACGACGGCGGCGACGAGGACCGCGTTCACGGCGAAGCGTGCCAGCGGCGACGAGCGATCGGTGGCGGTCTGATCGGCGCCGCTCATGCCTTCTCCTCGGTGTCTCTTCCGATCTTGCCGAGCACCCGCGACATGAGCGCGAGGAGCCCGAAGATGATCACCGCATACGCCGCGGCGTAGCCGAACTGCGCGTTGCGCGCGAAGGCCCACCGATAGGCCTCGCTCACGAGGATGTCGGTGGTGCCGTCTGGCTCGCCGCCCGAGACGAGGAACACCACGTTGAACATATTGAACGTCCACACCGACCCCAGCACCACCGCGGGCAGCAGCGTCGGCCGCAACAAGGGCAGCGTGACGAGCCGGAAGGCCTGCCAGCGCGTCGCGCCGTCGACCTCGGCCGCCTCGAGCACGTCCTTGGGGATCGAGGTGAGCGCGCCCATCACCACCACCATCATGAACGGGAAGCCGAGCCACACGTTGGTGGCGACGTTGGCGGTGAAGGCCGTGGAGAACTTCGCGAACCACGACACTGGCTCGGCGCCGAGCCACACCAGGATGGCGTTCACGGCCCCGAACTGGCGGTGGAACATGCCCTTCCATGCGAGCGCGGTGACGTACGACGGCACCGCC
>JAYTZB010001359.1:0-5638 GCA_043742085.1 Polyangiaceae bacterium | reverse complement strand
GGCAGTGCCGGTGACTTCGGCCCTTCGATGGTGATGGGCGGCATCTTCGGCGGAGCGTTCGGCCGTGCGGCGCAGCTCTTGTGGCACGACCCACGGATCGATCCCGGCGCGTTCGCGCTCGTCGGCATGGGCACGTTTTACGGCGGGCTCGCACACGTGCCGATCGGCTCGCTGGTCATGACGTGTGAGCTCGCCGGGAGCTACGATCTGCTCGTGCCCTTGATGCTCGCCGAGGGCATCGCGTACGTCGCCCTGCGAAACCAGACGCTGTACCACGCGCAGGTGCAGACGCGGCGCGACTCCCCCGCGCATCGCGACGACCTCATCCTCGATTTCCTCAAGGGCATTCGCGTCGACGAGATCCTGGTGAAGGACCGTCCGCTCGCGAGCTTCGCGCGCAACACGCCCGCGTCGGAGGTGATCCGCGTGGTCGCCAACGCCGACTTCCAGGACGCGTTCCCGGTGCTGAACGCCGAGGGGAAGCTGGTGGGCGTCATCACCGCCGAGATCCTGCGCACGACGGCGGGTGATCCCGACGTCAGCATGCTCGCCCTCGCCGACGACATGATGGGGATGCCGCTCTCCGTGCGCGACTCCGACGATCTGCACAACGCGCTCGAGATCATGATCGCGAACGCCATGCGCGAGCTCCTGGTCGTCGACGAGGACGGCAAGGTGCTGGGCGTCCTCGATCAGACCGAGATCACCGTCGCGTACCTCGCAGCCACCGCGCGGCGGACGTGATCAGGTCTCGGTCGGCTCGGGAGCGAGCTCGATGCGCGTGAAGAAGCCGGCGTCGACCCATTCGCGGAACCACACCATGAGGTTGGCGCCGGTCTGCGCGAGGATCTCGGGATCGGTGGCCTCGGCCTCGATCGCTTCCAGCGCTTCACCCAGGGTCTTGCCCGCGAGCAGCGGCTCGAGCACGCCGAGCATCGCGGGCGTCAGGTCCATGCGCCACAGCTGCATGTCCTTCCGATAGACGGCGACGGCATTCGGCGAAGGCGCCGGAACCTCGGGAACGATCTCCTCGATGCGGTTCGCGATGAAGACCGCGTTCACCGGGTACTCGAAGCGGAAGACGTGGAGCGCCGGGTTGGTGATGAACCTTGCGCGAGCCCATGCCTCTGGCGGCAGCGCTTGCAGCGCGGCGATCTCGAGCGGAGCGGCGGTCTCCGCATGGAGGACCTCGACGAGCGACCACTCGAGCGTCGCGAGCTCGGACGCGAACACGCGGAGGTCGTCGAAGCCGGGGATGCCCTCGATCTTTCCCTCGCGACAGAACGACGCCATGTGCCGGCCGAAGCCGTTCAGGTTCGGCGACGCCGACGGATGACGGTCGACATACGCGCGGCAGAGAGTGTCGAAAGCTTCATCGCCGAGGCGTCCCAGCATCGCCGCGAGCACGGGGTAGTCGTCGAGCAGGCACTCGACGAGGCGCGCGTGGTACCCGGAGCGATAGATGGCGAAGCGATCGGCGGCCGAGAGACGCGGTCCCGCGGTGACGTAGCGCGCGACGTCGGCCGCGCTCGCGTCCGCCTCGGGCCCGGTGATCGCGGAGACCATCCAGACCTGCGCGTCCCGCAGGCTCTTCGCCGTCTTTGCCGACTTCACGGTGGTCACGTGCCGGCCTTCACGAGGAAGTCCTTCGCGCGGAGCGCATCGGCGTGCGTCTCCTCGAAGCTCGGGATCTCGGCGTCCCACTCGAGCAAGATGCTCGCGTCGGTCTTCCGGAAGGCCTCCCCGAGCAGCTCCCAGACCGGATCGATGACCGGTCCGATGTGCGTATCGACGATGTGCGTGCCGTGATTGGTGTGCCCGCTCACGTGGAGCTGCACGACGCGATCGAACGGGATGGCCGCGAAGTAATCGGCGGCCTCGAAGCCGTGGTTGTACGCGGACACGTAGACGTTGTTCACGTCGAGGAGGAGCGCGCAGTCGGCTTCCTTCGCGAGCGCCGCGAGGAAATCCCACTCCTTCATCGTGTTGCCCGCGTGCTCGACGTACGTGGACGGATTCTCGAGCGCGAGCGGCGCGCCGAGCACGTCCTGCACCTGCCGGATGCGCGCCGCCGTGTGGTGCAGCGACTCCTCGGTGTACGGCATGGGCAAGAGGTCGTGGGTGTTCTTGCCCGCGACGCCGGTCCAGCAGAGGTGATCCGAGACCCAGAGCGCCTTCGTTCGATCGCGGAGCGCCTTCAGCTCGGCGAGATAGGCGCGATCGAGCGGGTCGGTCCCGCCGATCGAGAGCGACACGCCGTGCATCGCGATCGGGTAGCGCTCGGCCACGCGATCGAGGAAATGCAGGGGCCGGCCCTTCGTTTGCATGTAGTTCTCGCTGAGGATCTCGAACCACTCGACGGGCGGGGCGTGCTCGAGGATATGTGCATAGTGCACGGTCCTCAGGCCCAGGCCGATGCCGAGGTTCGGAAGCGAGAAACGATTGCGAGGGCGCGACACGGGGTACTGCTCCGTAACGACGTACGCGTCGTGGCGGCGAGCGGTTTCGCCGCGGTTACTCCGAAAATAGATACTCCGAAATTAGATCGAGCCGCGGAAGCGCTGTGCTTCCGCGGCTCGTTCTGAGCCTGAGCTCAGGTCGTCTTGCAGCCGCCCTGGCCCTTGCAGGCGTTCTGGCCCTTGCAAGAGTTCTTGTCGGACTTGCAGCCGCCCTGGCCCTTGCAGTCGTTCTTGCCCTTGCAAGCATGCTTCGCCGCCGGCATGGCCGGCGTCGCAGACGTGCCCGGGGTCGCCGGCATCGCCGTCGACGGGGTGGAGGGCGTGCTCGGCACTGCCGACGACGGGTCCGTGACGCCGGGCGCGCTGGGCGCACCGCCGCAGGCCGTGGCGCCGAGAGCGATTCCGCCGATGGCGGCGACGAGCAAAGAATGAGAAATCTTCATGAAGAACCTACCTTCTCAGAGAGATGACACGCGCGCTCATGCATGAGGCGGTGCCGCGTGACTAAAACCGGCGGACGTCCACCGGCGGGCCGCAGGCTACGCCCCTATTGGCCTGCGGCATAGAAGACTGTTGAGGTGCG
Source organism: Polyangiaceae bacterium (assembly GCA_043742085.1). Taxonomy (GTDB): domain Bacteria; phylum Myxococcota_A; class Polyangia; order Polyangiales; family Polyangiaceae; genus Labilithrix. The sequence continues at coordinate 2,596 of JAYTZB010001359.1, read as the reverse complement.
GGGTGTGGGGCCCCCAGTCGCCCCGGATTTCCGCCAAGGGTACGGCGGGTTCGCCAGTTTTGCCGACCGTGCTTCCCATGCGCCGCGCGACCAGGTAATCACCGCGCACATGGCCTACACGTTGAAATTGCACTCGTCGCCGACGGGTCCGAAAGAGATCGACGCCCTGACCGGGGCGCGTCGCGACCAGTTCCTCGCTGCCGCCAAAGGCGAGATGGAAGGCACCAAGTGCAAGGTGCCGAGCGACTACTTCAAGTACCTCGCGAAGGAGACCGACGGCGAGGTCGAGAAACTTCACGTCGAGCTCTGGACGGTGATGAAGGAGGGCAAGGACAAGCCAATCTACGACCTCTGGCTCTTCCCCACCTCCGAGAACGGCGCGGTGTTCGAGACGGGCACCGCAAAGTCGGCGGGCGTCGAGATCCTCGAGGGCACGTTCGAGGCGCCTTCCGGCACGAAGAAGGCCGAGAAGCTCGCCGAGGAGCTCCAGGACTCCTACGACGATCGCGCGACCGACGAGGACGAGGACGAGGACAAGGACGACGCCGACGAGGACGACGACGAGGACGACGACGATGACGATGACGACGACGACGACGACGAGGACGAGGACGAAGACAAGGACGACTAGGAGCGTCGTCAGCGCGCTGCGTAGCGGCGCACCACGTCGAGGAACTCGCGGAGCACTGTTGATGGGTTCCGCGTCATCCACGCCACGAGCAGCTCGGTGCGTGGTGAGCCCACGAGCGGACGCAGGACGATACCGGAGCGCCGGATCTTGCGGATCGACGAGGGCAGGAGCGCGACGCCGAGACCCGCAGCGACCAGGCTCACGATGTCGAGCTGCGGCGCCTCCTGCACGATGCGCGGCGTGAAGCCCGCATCGTTGCAGAGCCGGACGAGCTGATCGAAGTACGCCGGGCCGCGAACGCGCGGGAACATCACGAACGGCTCCTTTGCCATGAGCGCGAGCGGGATCACCTTCCGCGATGCGAGCGGATGCCCGCTCGGCAGCGCCGCCACCAGCGCCTCCCTCCGTACGAGCTCCGCGCTGATGCCGGGCTCGGACACCGGCGCGCGCAGGAACCCGACGTCGATGCTGCCGTCGCGCAGCGCCTCGACCTGATGCTGAGGAGCGAGCTCGCGCAGCACGATCTCGACCACCGGGAACTTGTTGCGGAAGGCCCGCACCACCTCGGGCAGCCCGCTGTACGCAAAGGTCGAGGGATACGCGACGACGATGCGACCGCTCTCGCCGCGGCTCGCGCGCTGCGCCTCGTGCACGGCGACGTCGACGGAATCGAAGATGCGCCGCGCGTGCTCGAGGAGGACCACCGCCGCGGGGGTCAGCTCGACCTGCCGGCGGTCGCGCTCGAAGAGCGACAGCCCGAGCTCCTTCTCGAGCGCCTGGATCTGGCGACTGAGCGGCGGCTGGGCGATCCGGAGTCGGGCCGCTGCACGACCGAAGTGCTTCTCCTCCGCAACGGCGACGAAGTAGCGCAGGTGACGGAGCTCCATGGTTGCTTCACCCCGTCTTTGCGGGTGGGCTAAGGCGACTCATACCTTCAAGGTATCAGAGCTTACCGAATACCGTATTGGACGCATCATGGACGCGACGGCATGAAGGCTGTTGGCATCTCTCTTCTGATCCCATGTGGCTCGTACGCATCGCGCTGAAGCGCCCCTACACGTTCGTGGTCATGGCGATCCTCATCGTCGTGATGGGGGTGTTTTCCATCGTCCGGATGCCGACCGACATCTTCCCGGACATCGACATCCCGGTCATCTCCGTCATCTGGAACTACACGGGGCTCCCTCCCGAGGAGATGGAGAAGCGCATCGTCACGAACTACGAGCGCATCCTCACCACGACCGTCAACGACATCGAGCACATCGAGAGTCAGTCGCTGACCGGCATCGCGGTGGTGAAGATCTTCTTCCAGCCCGGCGCACGCATCGAGGCCGCGACCGCGCAGGTCACCGCCGTCTCGCAGTCGGTGCTCAAGCAGATGCCGCCCGGCGCGACGCCCCCGTTCATCATCCGTTACAGCGCGTCGAACGTCCCCATCCTCCAGGCCGCGCTGGAGAGCGATTCCCTCAGCGAGCAACAGCTCTTCGACTACGGAACGAACTTCGTCCGCGCCGACATGGCGACCATCCAGGGCACGCAGATCCCCTGGCCCTACGGCGGCAAGCAGCGCCAGATCATGGTCGACATCGATCCCGGCCGTCTCTACAGCTTCGGACTCTCGCCGCGTGACGTGAACGTCGCGATCTCGACCCAGAACGTCATCCTCCCCACCGGGACGACGAAGATGGGGAACAACGAGTACCCGGTTCTCCTCAACGCGAGCCCCGAGGCCATCAAGGAGATCGGCGATCTCCCCATCAAGACGGTGAAGGGCACGACGGTGTTCGTGCGAGACGTCGCGAACGTGCGCGACGGCTACTCGCCGCAGACCAACATGGTCCACGTCGGGGGCAAGCGGTCCGTCCTGATGTCCGTGCTCAAGAACGGCAACGTCAGCACGCTCGACATCGTGAAGCACATTCGCGAGGGCCTGCCGGCGACGCTCGCCAGGCTACCGAAGGAGCT
>JAYTZB010001358.1:0-3435 GCA_043742085.1 Polyangiaceae bacterium | reverse complement strand
AACGCCGCCGCCGGGGACGATTCCCTCCTGGACGGCCGCGCGCGTGGCGTGGAGCGCGTCTTCGACGCGGGCCTTCTTCTCCTTCATCTCGGTCTCGGTGTACGCGCCGACCTTGACGACGGCGACGCCGCCCGCGAGCTTCGCGAGGCGCTCCTGGAGCTTCTCCTTGTCGTAGTCCGAGGTGGTGTTCTCGACCTGCTTGCGGATGGTCTCGACGCGAGCCTTGATCTCCTTCGGGTCACCGGCGCCGTCGACGATGACGGTGTTGTCCTTGTCGGCGGTGACGCGCTTGGCGGTGCCGAGGTCCTTCACGGTGATCGACTCGAGCTTGACGCCGAGGTCCTCGGAGACGACCGAGCCGCCCGTGAGGGTGGCGATGTCCTTGAGCATCTCCTTGCGGCGATCACCAAAGCCCGGCGCCTTGATGGCGAGGACCTTGAGCGCGCCGCGGAGCTTGTTGACGACGAGCGTGGCGAGCGCCTCGCCCTCGACATCCTCGGCGATGAGGACGAGCGGACGGCCTTCCTTCGCGATCTGCTCGAGGAGCGGGATGATGTCGGCCATCATCGAGATCTTCTTCTCGCTGATGAGGATGTACGGGTTGTCGAGCTCCGCCGTCATCTTCTCCGTGTTGGTCACGAAGTAGGGCGAGAGGTAGCCGCGGTCGAACTGCATGCCCTCGACCACCTCGAGCTCGGACTCCATGCCCTTCGCTTCTTCGACGGTGATGACGCCCTCTTTGCCGACCTTGTCCATCGCGTTGGCGAGCATCTCGCCGATGGTCTTGTCGCCGTTCGCGCTGATCGTTCCGACCTGCGCGATGTGCTCCTTGTCCTTCGTGGGCGTCGACTGCTTCTTGATCTCGGCGACCATGGCGGCGACCGCGAGGTCGATGCCGCGCTTCAGTTCCATCGGGTTGTGACCCGCTTCGACGAGCATGAGGCCCTGCGTGTAGATCGCCTGGGCAAGCACGGTGGCGGTGGTCGTGCCGTCGCCGGCCTTGTCGCTGGTCTTGGACGCGACCTCGCGGACCATCTGCGCGCCCATGTTCTCGAACTTGTCGTGGAGCTCGATCTCCTTCGCGACCGTGACGCCGTCCTTCGTGACGACCGGCGCGCCGAAGCTCTTCTCGATGACGACGTTACGACCCTTGGGGCCGAGCGTGACCTTGACCGCGTCGGCCAGGGAGTTGACGCCGTGGAGGATGCGGCTGCGTGCGTTGCGGCTGTAGACGATCTGCTTTGCGCTCATGATGTTCTCTCTCTCGTTCTAGAAATTCTGGGCGCCCGGCTCGCGGCCGGGCGAACGATCACTTGGTGAAGACCGCGAGGACGTCGTCCTCACGGAGGAGGACGAGGTCCTCGCCGTCGACCTTGACCTCGGTGCCCGTGTACTTGCCGAACAGGACCTTGTCGCCGGCCTTGACGTCCATGGGGACGACCTTGCCGTTCTTGAGGATCGTGCCCGAGCCGACGGCGAGGACGACGCCCTCGAGGGGCTTCTCCTTCGCGGTGTCGGGGATGAAGATGCCTCCCTTGGTCTTCTCCTCTTCCACGGTGCGCTTGACGACGAGGCGGTCGGACAGGGGACGGATCTTCATGAGTTCTTCTCGCTGTTTGGCCGGTTCGAACGCCGGCGCTTGGATGCGCTGTTAGCACTCGACACTGATGAGTGCCAGGAGGTGGGCCGCAACCTAGGCGTTCGGCTCGCGGCGTCAAGGCCTGGCGGTGCAGATCGCGGGGACCGCCGCCACGAGCGCTCGAGGCTGAGACGAATCGCCATCGCTGAGCTCACACAAACCGCTGCCGTTTCGGTAGGTTGCGCGCTGACATCAGCGGGACCGTCAGGGCATGGGCTTCGCATCACGGCCTGAAACATGGCGGGCTCAGTGCGGACGGGTGCGACAAACCAGCGTGGCGGAGGCGTTCGCCTCGTGCCGGGCCTCGACGTCCGGGCGGGACAAACCATCGCCGGCAAGTACCGCGTCGAGGAGCTCCTCGGCCATGGGCCCTCGGGGGTGGTGCTCGCCGCTCGGAACGTCCACCTGCGCGAGCAGGTCGTGCTGAAGATCCTCGCCTCGTACACGGATGGTCAGGAGGAGCTCCTCCAGCGCCGCCTCAAGAAGGCGCGCATCGCCTCGCGGCTGAAGAGCGAGCACGTGGCACGCATCGTCGACATCGGCGTGACGGCGGATGGCATGTCGTACGTCGCCACCGAAGCGCTCGACGGCACGACGCTCGAGGCCGAGCTCGCCGAGCGCGGCATGCTGCCGGTGGAGGAGGCCGCACGCTGGGTGCTCGAGGCGTGCGAAGGGCTCGCCGAGGCGCACGCAGCGGGCCTCGTGCACGGCGACCTCAAGCCACAGAACATCTTCCTCGCTCGGTCAGGCGACACGCGGACCCTCAAGATCCTCGACTTCGGTTCGACCAGCCCGCTCGACGCGATCGGCGATCAGAGCGCCTCGGCGTTCTTCGGCTCGCCGGCGTTCGTGGCGCCGGAACAGATCCAGTCACCAGCCGACGTCGACGCGCGCGCGGACGTCTGGGCGCTCGGTGTCCTCCTCTACAACCTCGTCTCGGGACAGCTGCCCTTCGTGGCCGACACGCTCAGCGGCGTGATCGTGGCCGTGGTCTACGACGCGCCAAGCCTGCTCACCGATGCTCCGTACGAGCTTGCGCGTCTCGTCGCGCGTTGCCTCGAGAAGGACCCCGCGAATCGCCCGCAAGACGTCCGCGAGCTCGCTGCGGCGCTCGCCCCGTTTGCAGGGTCGGAAGGCGCGCGCCTCTCGGAGCGCGTGCAAGCGATGCTCGACGCAGGCTCGATGGCGCCCATCACGATCGGCGCCATCGCCGACAGCGCGGACGACGACGCCTTCGGCGCGGAGCGCATCAGCGACGAGCCGCTGCCGCTCGTCACGCTCCGCGCGACGGGCACGGGCACGGGCGCAGCGCGGCCGCGAGCCGAGCTCTCGACGCGTCCGTCGGCACGGGTGATCGCCCGTCGGCAGTCGCGCACCCGCACGGCGGTTCTCGCAGCGCTCGGTGGAGCCGCGGCGATCGCGCTCGCGAGCTGGGCGACGACGCGCTCGCCGTCGCTGCCGGAGATGTCTGCGGCCGCGCCGGCGGAGGTCTCGATCACATCGGCGCCCATCGGCACGTCGATCGCGGCCACGAACCCCTCCGAGCTGCCGGATGCGCCGCGCGCCATCGACGCGAACGACGCGGGCGCGAGCGCGCCCACGCCCGAGCCGGAGGTGTCGTTCGCGCCCGCGTCCTCGGATGGGGTCACGGCGACGCCGCTCGCCATGACCCCGACGCCGCTCGCGACGAGCGAGCCGTTACCGCCGACGCCGACGCTTCCCTTCCCCTCCCCGGAGGCGCTCGCGGACGCTCCCGCAGCGCCCGTCGCACGGCCCGCGGCGCCGCCGGTCGTTCT
>JAYTZB010001357.1:0-2912 GCA_043742085.1 Polyangiaceae bacterium | reverse complement strand
CGTCGTCGGTGACCTCAACGACGGCAACGTGGTCCTCACGCGGAGTCCGTCGCAGCCGAGCTGGCAGCCGTGGCTCATTGACGCCGACTCCATGCAATTTGCATCCTTCCCATGCACGGTCGCGCACGAGCGCTTCCTCGATCCCCGCCTCTACGGGGTCGACCTCGCCGCCACCGCCGCGCTCTCGCGCGAATCGGACTTCTACGCCCTCGCCGTGATGCTCTTCGGGTCGCTGCTCTTCGTTCACCCCTTCGGCGGCGCGCACGCCTCCTACCCCACGATGCTGCGGCGCGCGGAGGCCCGGCACAGCGTCCTCCGCGGCGACGTAAAGCTCCCCTCCTCTGCCACGAGGCCCGATGTCCTTCCCGACGACGTGCTTGCCTGGTTCAGCAAGGTGTTCGATCGCGATGTGCGAGAAGCGCTACCCGCCGCGCTCTTCGGCGCACGCTTCGTGCGCTGCGCGTGCGGCGTCGAGCACGCGCGTCGCGTCTGTCCCGCCTGCACCGTCCACGCAGCGATCCCTGCGGCGCCCTCGCCCGTGACCACGCATGGGCGCATCCGCGCCGTCACCATGACCCGCGAAGAGGGCGCGCGCTTCGTGACCAGCTCGCTCGAGCACGCCAACCGCGTGCACCTCGAGGGCGACTGGCTGATGCGGGCCGACGGCACCCGCATCGGTCAGATCCTCGAGGGCCAGACCCACGTGCGCACGGGAGCGACGCTCGGCTTCGCCTTCTATCGCGCGGGGCTATTCACCATGAGCTTCGTCTTCGACATGGCACGCGGTCCCTTGCGACAGCTCGAGCTCCCGCACATCGACGGACGCCTCGTCGACTGGACCGCCACCTTCGACGACGGCCACGTCCTCTTCTGCGCCGCCACCGAGAAGGACGGCCGCGTGGTCCACGCCGCTCATCTCATCGACGCGAGAGGCGCGACCCTCGCCAGCGAGACCGGTCCCGCCGGCTCCGCCACGATGCTCGAGGGCATCAGCGGAAAGTGCCTCGCCAACGGCGCGGTCCTCGTTCCGACCGACGACGGCCTGGTCCTCGTTCGAGCCGACCGGGCCACCCGCACCTTCGTGCCCATCCGCGCGTACCCCGAGACGCGCGACCTCGTCCCTCCCGATGCCGAGCTGCTTGTCGGCCCGGGAGGTTCCGTCTACGTCGTACGTCACGACGCGATCGTCCATCTCAGCTTTGAAGGGAATCCGTCATCATGATGCAGCTACCGAGCTTCTACGATCCGGCGAAGGTGCGAGACGTCTACGTCGAGCGCGTCGGTCTCGTCGCCGAGGCCGCGGACGCGTACCAGAAGAAGAACAAGGTCGCGCCCGCGTCGCAGGACCGCATGCGCATCGCCGCGTTCGGCATCGATTGCCAGGTGGGCTTCGCGACGCCCGGCGCGAGCCTGTTCGTGCCCGGCTCGGTGGAGGACACGACGCGCACCGTCGAGTGGCTCTATCGCAACCTCGATCGCATCACGCAGGTTGCGTTCTCGCTCGACACGCATCGCGTCTTCCAGATCTTCCACCCCGCATGGTGGATCGACGACGACGGCAAGCATCCCGCGCCGTTCACGAACATCTCGCTCGCCGACGTGCGCGAGGGGAAGTGGAAGCCCATCGCGCATCCCGCCGAATGCCTCGAGTACGTGAAGCAGCTGGAAAAGGCCGGCAAATACGTGCTGACGGTGTGGCCGTATCACACGCTCCTCGGCGGCGTGAGCCACGCGCTCGTGCCGGCGCTCATGGAGGCGTCGATGTTCCACGCGCTCGTTCGTCAGGCGCAGACGCACTTCGAGACCAAGGGCACGCACGCCATGACCGAGAACTACTCGGTGCTCGCGCCGGAGGTCCGCGAGCTCGGGGGCAAGAGCGTCGGCACGTTCAATGCGGCGTTCTTCAAGATGCTCATGGAGTTCGATCGCGTCTACGTCTTCGGCCAGGCCAAATCGCACTGCGTGCTCTCCACGCTGCGCGACATGCAGCAGCACATCGCGGGCACCGACCCCTCGCTCATGGACAAGATCTGGATCCTCGAAGACGCGACGAGCCCGGTGCCGGCGCCGCCCATCAACCCGCTGCCGCCCGCGCTCGACTTTCCGCGCGTCGCCGAGAAGGCCTTCGAGGAGCTGAAGGCCGCGGGGATGCACATCGTGAAGACGAGCGAGGTGATCGCATGAGGACCTCTTCGGCCGCGGGTCTCACGGGTCTCACGGGGCTCCTCAGCGGTAACCTGGGCGCCGTCGTCATCGCGGGTGCGGCGGGCAAGGACGCGGAGGACATCACGGCCTCCGACGTCACGCTCGTCACGCTCCTCGTCGACGCCTCATCGAGCATCCACGACCAGGGTCTCGAAGACGCCGTGCGCGACGGACAGAACGCCCTCGTCGATGCCCTCTCTGACACGCGCGAGCGCGACTCGATCCTGATGGCGCTGTGGACGTTCGCGAGCGACACGCGCGTGGTCCATTCCTACGTCGGCCTCGACGACGTCACGCGCCTCGACAAGAAGAGCTACGCCGGCCTCGGCTCGACGCGCCTCTACGACACGTGGTGCGACGCCCTCACCGCGAACGTCGCGTATGCCGAGCGCCTCCGCAGCTCGGGCACGCCGTGCAAGAGCGTGGTCGTGGTGGTCACCGACGGCGAGGACTGCGGGTCGAAGCGTCGCGCCTCGGACTGCGCGCGCATCAGCAGCGTGCTCCTCGCGTCCGAGCAGTTCACGCTCGCCTTGGTGGGCGTCGGCGCCGGCGACTTCCACACCATCGCGCGCGAGATGGGCGTGCCCGACGGCTGCATCGCCGTGCAAGCGCAGGCAACGGCGAGCGCCATTCGCCAGGTCTTTCGCATGGTGAGCCAGTCGGCGATCCGCGCGAGCCAGGGGCGCATCGCGCCAGGCCCGAACGCC
>JAYTZB010001356.1:0-3845 GCA_043742085.1 Polyangiaceae bacterium | reverse complement strand
GCCCGAGCACTCTCTCGCGCGCTCGCCGAGCGGCTCGCGGTCGTCGAGCGCGATGCGCTCGATGCTGCGCGTTCGCTCCCCGACGTCGGCGAGCGTGACGCCGCCGGCGAGGTCCACGTCGCGATCCAGACCGCGAGGGCCGAGACGCCCGAGCCGCCGAGCACGCGCATCTTTCGGTTCGACCTGCGCGGGCGCGAGCCGCTGCATGCGACGGCCTCGGTGCCGATGGTCCGCTTGCTGTCGTCGATTCGCGCCCTCGAGCACCCCGGCGCTCTGCGCGTCCTCGTTCGTCCTCCTGGACAGCGCTGGATGGACGCCGCGGATGCCTCGATCGTCGCGCTCGGAGCGATCGACACTGCGGTGACGTCCGACGTGCCATCGATCCGTCTCTCGCGCGCCGAGGCCGCCGAGCTGGGGCTCCCAGCGCGCATGGCCATCGCCGGCATCGCGCCGATCGACGCGGGCGCGCTCGGACACTGGATGGTGGCGGTGGTGACGACGGCCAGGGTCGAGCGAGACCGTGAGACACGCGCCGAGCGCCGGCTCCTCGTCGCGGTCGCGGTCGCCGCCGGCCTCGTCCTCGCGTTCGGCAGCGCGGCGCTGCGACGACAGACCAAGCAGCTCGAGCTCTCGCATGCGCTCGCCATCGCCGACCTCGCGACGAAGCGCGACGAGCGGCTCGTGAACGCCGACAAGCTCGCGACGATGGGCGCGTTCGCCACCGGCATCGCACACGAGGTGGCGACGCCGCTCGGCGTCATCGTGGCGCGCGCCGAGCAGGTGGTGGCAGGCACTGCGGGCGACCACCGGACGCGCAAGGCCGCAGAGGTGATCGTCGCCCAGGCCGATCGCATCCATGTGGTGATTCGCGGCTTTCTCGCCCTCGCGCGCGGTCACACGCCCCGGCTCGAGGAGTGTCGACCGGAGGCGCTCGCCAGTGCCGCGCTCGCGCTCGTCGAGCATCGTTTCGCGAAGGCTGGCGTCACGTTGACGTCGGCGTTCGACCCGTCGCTCGATGTCGTCGCGTGCGACCCGCGCATGTTCGAGCAGGTGCTGGTCAACCTCCTGCTCAATGCGTGCGAGGCCTGCAGCCGCGGCGGAGCCGTCGCGCTGCGCGTGCGCGAGGAAGGCGAGCGCGAGCGGATCGCGTTCGTCGTCGAGGACGACGGTGTTGGCATCGACGCCGACGTCGCCGCGCGCGCCACCGAGCCGTTCTTCACCACGAAGCCCGAGGGCAGCGGGCTCGGCCTCGCCATCACCAACGAGATCGTCCATCACCATCGCGGGACGTTGCGGCTCGATCCTCGATCGAGCGGCGGAACCAGGGCCACAGTGGAGCTGCCCACCGCGGGCGCCGCCGTCGGAGTCGCGCATGTCACCTCGTGAAGCGGAGCCCGCTATCGGCCGCGTGCTCGTCGTCGACGATCACCTGTCGATGGCCGAGACCATCGCCGACGGGCTCGTCGGCCTCGGCTACGAAGCTGTCGCGCTCGCGTCTGGCGCCGATGCCGTGCGCGCGCTCGAGACCGAGCGCTTCGATGCGCTCGTGACCGATCTCCGGATGCCGGCGGTCGACGGGCTCCAGCTGCTCGCCGCTTCCCGGCAGCTCGATCCCGGTCGTCCCGTGATCGTGATGACCGCCTTCAGCGCGGTCGACAGCGCCATCGAGTCGATCCGCCAGGGCGCGTATCACTACATGACGAAGCCGTTCAAGGTGGCGGAGCTCGCGCTCTTCCTCGCCAAGGCGCTCGACGACGCACGCGTCCGGCGCGAGGCCGCGTCGCTGCGGCGCGCGCTCCGCGATCGGTTCGGGCTAGCGAACTTGATCGGCAGCAGCGGCGCAATGGAGGAGGTGTGTGATCTCGTCACGCGCGTCGCCGACACCGCTGCGCCGGTGCTGGTCCTCGGTGAGACCGGGACCGGCAAGGGCCTCGTCGCGCGCGCGCTTCATGCGTGCGGTCAACGGAGCGAGGGCCCTTTCGTCGCCGTGAACTGCGCGGCGCTCCCCGAGAACCTCCTCGAGAGCGAGCTGTTCGGTCACGTGAAGGGCGCGTTCACCGGCGCGACGACGACCCGCGCCGGCCTCCTCGAGGGGGCGAATGCCGGGACGCTGTTCCTCGACGAGATCGCGGAGATGACGCCCGCGCTGCAGGCGAAGATGCTGCACGTGCTCGAGAGCGGAGCGGTGCGCCCGGTCGGCTCGAATCACGAGCGGCGCGTAGACGTGCGCATCGTCGCGGCGACGCACCGCGATCTCCGGAAGCGCGTGACCGAGGGCACGTTCCGCGAGGACCTCCTCTACCGGCTCGACGTGGTCACCATCGAGCTGCCGCCGCTGCGTCATCGGCGCGAAGACATCCCGCTGCTCGTCGAGCATTTCCTGCGGAAGGCCAGGGAGAAGCACGCGCGGTCTCCGGCCGAGCGCCTCGCGCCCGAGGCCCTCGCGAAGATGATGGCGCACGCCTGGCCGGGCAACGTGCGCGAGCTCGAGCACGTCATCGAGCGCGCCGTGATCCTGGCGCGTGACGCGACGATCGCGGCCTCCGATCTGCCGGCGTCGGTGGGCACCGCGGAAGCGACACCGATCGATTTCGGAGCGGCGGTCCTGCCGATGCGCGAGATGCAGCGTCGCTACGCGCAATGGGCGTACGAGCGGCTCGGCGGACGAAAGGTCATGACCGCCGAGACGCTGGCGCTCGACTTCAAGACGTTGAGCAAGCTGCTCGGAGCACCCGACGACGGCGAGAAGTGATCGCGCGCGCGGTGACGCATCGTCACCTCGTCACGGCTGTGCGAGGACGGCGATCTCGGTGGCATCGAGCGCGCGCGAGTAAACGCGAACGTCGTCGACGGAGCCGAAGAACGGCTGCATGCCGTCTCCGCGGATGCCGATACGAAGCTCGTCGCTCGTGAGCGTGATGACGCCGGCGGGGGTCGCGCCGGTAGCCGCTTCGACGCCACCCACGAAGACGCTCTGGCTGGTCCCTCGAAAAACGGCGCAGATATGCGTCCACGTCCCGACGGTGATCGAGCCGCCGATGGTCTCGTGGAAGCCGCCGTCCGGATCGGGCACCTCCATGCTCGCGCCGAGCGCCGCGCTGGAGCCCGTGCGGCCGACCGCCAGTCGCCATCCACCGGTGTTGGGCATGAAGAGCTTGTCGACGACGTAGCCGCGCGTTCCCCCGCTGGGGGCCGCGCTCACCCGGACCCACGCGCAAGCTGTGAGCGGTCCGCTCAGCTGCAGACCGGGAGGGTTGCCGAATCCGACCCAGCCGCCATCGAAATCCATGCCGCCGTCGCGTTCGCCGTCGACCCAGTGACCTCCGCGGATCTGGCCGTCGAGGTGGTGCGTCGTGCAATCACCGACGACGAGCCCGACGCCCTCGTCGAACGTCCATCGAGCGACGAGGCCCGGCTCGTCACACGCGCCGGGCGCGCTTGCACCATCGGCGGCCTCGGCCTCGACGCTCGCGTCAGGGAGCGTGGCGTCGCCAGGGGCGGACGCCTCGGCAGACACGGCACCCGCATCACTCTCGAGCTCGGGCGCGACCATCAGGTCTCCGGCGCCCGAGAGGAGCGCGCACGACACGAGCACGGTCGAGGCGGCCGCGATCGCGATGCTGCGGCCCCTCATCGCCTGATTGTGCCTCGATTCGTCCGAGTTCGCTAAGCTTCGGCAGAAGTCATGCAGGATTTCACGGCCATTCGAACCGAGTACGCGCGCGCCGGCCTGCAGGAGCGCGACATCGATCCTTCACCGATCGTGCAGCTGGACAGGTGGCTGCGCGAGGCGATCGCCGCGGGACATCCCGAGCCCACGGCCATGACCCTCGCCACCGCCACCA
>JAYTZB010001355.1:0-3700 GCA_043742085.1 Polyangiaceae bacterium | reverse complement strand
GCGGTCGCGTCCTGGATGCGGAACGCGCCGTCGCGCTCGAACACGGCGTTGGCGCGGATGTCGGTGATCTCCTCGCCGATGGCATTGACGTAGAGCCGTCCGCCCGTGACGCCCACGCCGCCTTCGAAGACGTGCGACGTGGCGTCGATGGTGGCGCTCCCGCGTCCGTCCACCTGGCCGTCGATCTCGGGGATGGAGCGACGAACGAACGGCCGCGCGATGGCGAGCCGAACGCGATCGAGCGTGTAGGCGATCTTCGTCGACTGCTTGTCGTCCCAGGCGACGTCGACGCCGTGCCATTGCAGCGACTTCGACAGCACGTCGACGCGCCCGTTGCCGCCGTCCTCCTGGTTGATGCGCGCGCTTGCGTCGAGCAAGCCGTTCTTCGCCACGAGGCGCACGTCTCCGCGCAGGACGCGGACCCCCGAGATCCCGAGATCGTCGACGCGCGCATTGGCCTCGAGCAGCGGCTCGCCGGTGAGGTCTCGCAGCTTCACGCGGCCCGTCAGCGTGCCGCGCAGGTTCATCGGCAGGGGGAGCGGCGCGAGCTCGAGGTCGGCGACGTCGAGCTCGCCAGAGGCGTTCCACGCGAGCGGACGCCCGGCGAAGAGATCGGCCGATGGCACCTTCGCGATCACGAGCCCGCGCACGTGGCCGGCCTTGTGCGGCTTCAAGCGCGTCCGTTCCCCCACCGCCCCGGCCTCGTCGGCGGTCACGGTCGCGACGACATCGCTGCCGTCCCAGCGGGCCTCGAGCACGGCGTCGATCGGTGCGTAACGGGCCTGCTGCCGAACGTTCTGCTTCTCGACGAGCCCCGCGGCGCGCGCCACGAGGGTGACACGCGGCTTGGCGAAGGATCCGCCGACGGTGGCGTGCATGGAGAGCGCGCCGCGGAGGTCGGGACGCGCGAAGATTCCCGGCAGCTCGCTGACATCGCGCGGCTGCATGTCGACGACGCCACCGACCTCGAGCGACGTGAGGGCGTTGCGATCGAACGGCGTCGTGCCGGCTGCCCAGCCGAAGAGCGGGACGAGGGCCTTCGCGTCGGCGCTGCCGAGGATGCCCTTCGCGTCCCACGTGAGGAGGGAGAGCTCGGTCTCGTTCGAGGCGCCGTCGTGACCGACGTGCAGGCCGAGATCGATCCCGCCGATGTGCGTCGACGTCCCGTTGTCGTTCAGGACGACGTCGAGCGAGCGGGTGATGGCGCTCGCGTACACGGTCGGGAGGACGCGCGCGTCGAGCCGTTCGACGCGCGCCGAGAGGGCGACGTGGCCGCTGATGCTCTCGATGCGCTCGTCTCCGAAGAGCGCGGCCCCCTGCGAGAGATCGAGATTACCCCGCAAATCAAGGGCTCCCGTGGCCCGCTTCGCGTTGGCCACGCTGAGCCCGCCCGGCATCTCGAGCTCGGCGCGCTGCACCTCGATCCACCCGAGCGCGCCGACGGCGAGGCGAGCACGGCCGGCGACGTGGTGCCCCGAGAAGACCGCGTGCACCTCGGCCGCGGTGCCGTCCTTCGCGCCCTCGATGGTCACGTCCACGTGGCCGTCGGTGCGCGCCGGTGTGGCCTTCACGTCGATATCCATCGTCGCGAGCGAGCCCTCCGGCAGCAGCGAGAGCTCGCGGATCCCCGTCATCGCGGCGACGCGCTGCATGTCGATGCCGGTGCCCTTCGCCCGGATCGACAGCGCGCCGTTCTGCACCTGGACGTCGAGCTCCAGCGGCGCGCCGAGGCCGGTGACCCGGCTGCCACGGACGGAGACACCACCGGGCGTGAAGACCACCTCGTCGGCCTTCGCGTCGATCGACGCGCCGCCCTCTGCGCCGTCGACGTGCACGACACCGTCGAGGATCTTCGGCACGGGCGACAGAACGATGCGCGCGTGCGCGGTGGCGCTCGGATACGTGAGCGGCTCCTTCTTCGCGCCACTTGCGTCCTTCGAGTCCTTGCTCGCCGCCGTGAGCCGCACCTGCTTCGCGGTGGCCGTGACGTCGATGACCGGGTTCGCGATCGGTCCGATCACGGTCGCATCGGCGTGCAGGCTGCCGGCCGACGCAGGCGCGCGTCCGACGCCGCTTCCGTCCGCGACCACATGCGCGTCGATGGTGGCGCGCCGGAGATCGATGGTGCCCGTGGCATGGGCCGTCCCCGCTCCGCTCACGACGCCGGGTGCGCGTGCCAGCGCTCGCAGGTCTCGCGAACGCGCGTCCGCATCGAACGCCATGGTCTCCTCGGGGATCGAGACGGTGAGCTTGCCGTCGACGTCGACGCCGGGCTCGCTCGCATGGACCTTCGCGGTGATGGTGCGGCTGTCGAACGCGCCGGAGGCGTCGACGGCCGGTGCGCGTTGCGCGAGCACGGAGCCTGGCTTCGTCGACAGGGTGAACGTCCCGGTGGGCGCGCCGCTCGCGATCACGCCCGCGACGTGGACATGGCCGGCGAGATCGCTCTCCGGACCGGCGAACGCCGCAGCGTCGACCTTGCCGAGATCCGCCTCGAGGTGGAATGGCTGCTGATCACGGAGACCCACGTCGCCGGTGGCATCGAGGGTGCTCCCGCCCACCGTTCCGTGCGCGGTGATGGTGAGGGTCGGCAGCTTGCCATGGGCCTTCGCATGCAGCTCCACCGGCCTCGAGATCGGCAGCGCGGGAAAGGCGCCTCGCACGACATCGGGCTGCGCGAGCGGAAAGTCCGCCGTTGCGTCGAGCACATCGCCGTCGAGCCCGAGGTGCGCCTTCATGGGGATGCCCGAGCCGTCGCCGTCGAGGTCCCAGTGCATCGTCACGCCGCCGGTCTGGCTGCCGGCCGCGCCGCCCTCGGTCGCGCTCACCGCGCGCGCGGCTGCCGACAGCGGAACGGTGATGCCGCCCGTCGCGAGGCCGTGCACGTCCGACGACTGCCCCGGCGCCCGCGGCGCCCGCGCCGTCACGTGCGCCTCGTCGACCTCGACGTTCAGGCGATTCTCGCTGATGAACACGCGCGCGCGCACGTCGTCGGCGTCGGCGTCGAGCTTCGGCGGAACGACGTTGCCGTGCACCCATGCATGACGAAGCCGCGCGTTGGGAATGGCGAGGCGCACGTCCTCGCTCGACGGCGCCTTGACGGTGACGGGTGCCGGCGTCGCGCTCGGTCGCGGAAAGAACGCGCGCGCGATCCCGATGTCGCCGTTCGCGTCGATGTCCACCACCACCTCGGCGTCGTCGATGCGGGCCTCGTCGAGCGACACCTCGGGTGTGCCCTTCGCGAGCAGCGACGAGACGAGCTTCTGCAGATCGATCCGCCCGTTGATGCCCTTCGCGAGGATGACGCGGCGTCCTTCGGGATCGAAGACCTCCGCCTGCGCGACGCGCACGTGTCCCCATGGACCGAGCGTGAGCTCCTGCACGTCGCCGATCACGAGGCGCCCCTGGAAGAGCGTGGAGAGTGCATCATTCGCCACGGACTGCACCAGGCGGCGCGTCACGGCCAGGTTCGCGTGGATCATCACGCTGCCCACGACGGCACCCACGAACACCGCCGACGTGCCGACGATCTGGGCGCCGTGGACGAGCGCCTTCAGCGCGTGACGTCGCATCAGAACGCCTCGCCGATCCCGAACGCGAGCGCGACGGGCAGACCGAAGAGGGTGTCGGGCGGCCGCTCGAACGACGAGCTCGAGAGATACTGGAGCCCCGGGATCCGGTAGCCGATGTCGAGGCGAAT
>JAYTZB010001354.1:0-1739 GCA_043742085.1 Polyangiaceae bacterium | reverse complement strand
CCGATGAGCAGGACCTTCGCCTTGAGTAGCTTCGCCTGACCAACCTCGCCGACCTCCGGCAAGAGCAGGTGCCGCGAGTAGCGATCGCGCTGCGTCTCGGTGAGCTGCGGAGGAGTATCAATGGGGTAGCCGAGATCCTTCCAGCGCACGAAGCCGGGGTTGGCGGTCTCGACGTTGGTGTAACCGAGCTCGGCGAGCGTCCTCGCGGCGAGCGCGGACCGCGTTCCGCCGGCGCAGTACGCGACGATCTTGGCGGTCTTGTCGGGAAGGCGACCTTCGACCTGGATCTCGAGGAAGCCGCGCGGGATCGACACGGCGCCGGGGATGTAACCGGCGCGGTACTCCTCCTTCTCGCGGACATCGAGGAACGTGTAGGGCTCCTTCTTGTCGAGGCGGCGCTTGAGCTCGTCGAGCGAGACCTCCTTGGTCTCCTTGCGCGCGGTAGCGATGAGGTCTGTGTACGTGGTCGGCATCGTTGGCTCGGCTCGGCTCGGTCTGGAGATTGGAATAGAGGCCTGTCCGTTATAACGGACTCTAGGCCGGCGTCCACGCCGACGCGCAGGACCGGTGTTTGGATGCTCGTTCGTGGCCCGCCGTTTCCGGCGTCAGCCGCCGAGGATCTCGACGCGTAGCCGCGTGACGAGCGCGCCCGCGTTCGCGGGGCGCTGCACGTCGGGCCCGGTGCATGCGAGCGCGAGGGGACGGAAGCGAGCGACGGTGGCCTCGTCGGTGACGACGTGGAGGACGTCCTCGAGGACGCGGCCGAAGCCATAGACGTCGTCGCGCGGATCGCTGGCGCGACCGGCCAGGCGCTCGGGGGAGAGGTAGCCAAGGCTGCCGGCGGGGCTTGGCTCACCTGCGCGTCGTGCGATGCCGAAGTCGGTGAGGATGGCGTTTCCCGTGCGCGCGAGGAGGACGTTGGCGGGCTTCACGTCGTGGTGGACCCAGCCCTTGGAGTGGACGCGTGCGAGCGCGAGCGCGAGCGGCAGGGCCCAGCGCTCGATGGGGAGGAGGCGGCCGAGGTCGCGTGCGCGCACCGATTCGCGGAGCGTGCCGTGCATGGCCCATTCGAGGGCGATCCAGCCGTGATTGGGATCGAGATCGAAGACGCGCACGACGGCGGGCCCTTCGAGGTCGACGGCGACGCGGGCCTCGTGAGCGAGCTGCGCGCGATCGCGTTCGGGCTGGTGGTAGACCTTGAGCGCGACGTGTCGGCCGAGCTCGCGATCGATCGCCTCGTAGACGGCGGCGGCGCCGCCGCGTCCGACCTCGCGGAGGAGATCGAAGGGTGCGTCGGGCTCTCGGGTGACGACGGTGGCGCCGGGCGCGACCGCCTTGTGCTCGATCTCGTAGCCGAGCATGGAGCGCCAGCGGCGGTGACGCTCGCGAGCGCCGGGGTGATCGAGGTCGCGGAGGAGCACGCGCTCGACGAGCGCGAGGGCGGTGGGGATGTCGCCGCGGCGCTCGGCGAGATCGCCGAGCAGCACGAGCGCGGACGATGAGGATGCGCCGGCGAGCACGCGCGCGGCGCCCTCGAGCTCCCCGCGATCGACGAGCGCGGTGCCGAGCACGAGGAGGAGCTGCTCGGGCAGCGCGCGTTGCTGGGTGGTGCGAACGAGCGCCTCGACGGCGCGAGCCTCGTCGGGCGTCGCGCGGAGCTGAGCGAAGAGGTAGAGGGCCTCGTCGGGTGTGGGCCCACCCGCGAGGCCGGTGCGCGTGAGCTTCGCGATGTCGAGGGA
>JAYTZB010001353.1:0-1561 GCA_043742085.1 Polyangiaceae bacterium | reverse complement strand
CGGCTGCGCCGGTGGCTGGTCGCGGAGCGAATGCGCTCAGCCGAGCTCGAGTTCTTGCAAAGCGCGCGGGCGCGCATCAAGATCGCGACCGTTCTCGTGCCTGCGCCGGCGGCATCACTCTCCAGCAGCGGCGGCCCTGTTCCTTAGATGAGCGCGTCTGCCGATACCAGGAAGGTCGTCATCGCGGCGCTCGCCGGCAACATGGCGATCGCCACGTGCAAGTTCGGCGCGGCTTTCATGTCCGGCTCGACGGCGACGCTCGCGGAGGCGGTCCACAGCGTCGCCGACACGGGCAACCAGGGCCTGCTCCTCGTCGGGATGAGGCTCGCGATGCGGCCCGCCGACGATCGCTTCCCGTTCGGTCGCTCGGGCGAGAAGTACTTCTGGCCGTTCGTGGTCGCGCTGATGCTGTTCTCGGTGGGCGGCGCGTTCGCCGTCTACGACGGCGTCGAGCACATCGTGAACCCCGGTCACGGCCAGCATGGCTCGCGTTACTGGAGCTATGGCGTCCTCGGCGTGTCGCTCGTCTTCGAAGCGATGAGCTTCCGCGTCGCGTGGCGCGAGTTCCAGGTGCTCGCGAAGGGGCGCCCGTGGATCCAGGCGGTGCGCGAGGCGCGTGATCCCACCATCCCGCTCGTCCTCGCCGAGGACACGACCGCCATCATCGGTCTTGCGATCGCCTTCCTCGCCGTGCTCGCCAGCGATCTCAGCGGCCAGGCATTCTGGGACCCGGCCGGCAGCATCGCCATCGGCGTCCTCCTCGCGGTGGTGGCGGTGGCGCTCGCGCGCAACACGCACACGCTCCTCGTCGGGGCCAGCGCCGATCCCGAGGAGCAAGGGCAAGCGCTCGCGCTGGCCGAGGGCGTGGACGGCGTCGAGAAGGTCACCCAGATCCTCACGTTCCACGTCGGCCCCGACGTCGTCATCCTCGCGATGAAGATCGGCTTCCGCGCGGACATGAAGGCCGCCGCCATCGAGGAGGTCATCAACGAGATGGAGCGACGCATCCGCGCCGAGCTCCCGTTGATGCGCAAGATCTTCATCGAGGTGGACGCCAACGGTGACGGCCGCGGCGTCGAGAACGCCCGCAAGGCGTGGGCATCGAAGCAGGCTGCCAATGCCGCCGCCTTCGGCCCCGCGTCCAGCAAGTCCGGTCCCGCGGAGTCGACATGACGCCGCGAGGGTGGGCGGCGCTGCTCGTGGGTGCGGCGATCGTCGCGACCTTCGTGCCGGCGCGCTCGAGCGAGCGCGGCCCCGCGCGCGCGACGCAGCCGAAGGCGCGCGTCGGCCTCGTCTTCGACGTCGGCGGTCGCGGCGACAAGAGCTTCAACGACGCGGCCTACCGCGGCGTTGCACGCGCGGAGCAGGAGCTCGACATCGAGGCGAGCTACCTCGAGCCGGCAAGCACCGAGGATCGCGAGGCGGCGCTCCGTCTGTTCGCGGCGCGTGGCTTCGATCTGGTGATCGGCGTCGGCTTCATCTTCTCGAGCGACATCGACGCGGTCGCGCGCGCCTATCCGGGCACGCGCTTCGCGGGCGTCGACTACGCGCCGGGGCCGAA
>JAYTZB010001352.1:0-3451 GCA_043742085.1 Polyangiaceae bacterium | reverse complement strand
CGGCGCGCTGGTCGCGCGCAGCCGCTCGGCGATGCGCCATCGCCGGACGCTGCCGCTCGCGAGGATGCCTCGCCAAGGCTGCGCGTCGAGTACCCACGGTCTCCGGTCACGAGCGCGACAGACGATGCGAACGAAGCCGAGGCGGACGCGCCGATCAGCCGGATCGGCCACGACGGCGACGCCTGCCGCGTCGACCACCGGGAGCAAGCTCCGCGCCGCCGAGCGCGCGCCGCCGACGATCTGCACCGCGTCACCCTCGTGCAGGCGTCCCGATGCGGAGCTCTCCGCGATCCAGGCCCATACTGCGCCGCTCGCCGCGAGCGCGCGCGAGAGAGCTTCTGCCGAGACAGGCGCAGGCGCGCCGTCGAGCGAGAGCGCCATGGGCTAGGCCTTCCTGGCGAACCTCTGCGAGTTGTCGCGCGTCGGTCCCGTCTTGCCGACGATGTCGCGCACGTTGCCGAGGCGCTCCAGGACGGGCGCGACGTACGGCGCGCGGGCAGGCTTCTCGGGTCGGTCGGGGTCTGGGTCGGTCGAGGCGTCCGGAACCTCTGCGGGCGTTTTCGCCCCCTTTGCAGGCTCGCGCCGCCTCGTCGCCATGGGAGTATTCGACCACATGGAATCGCAGGATGCGACGTCATTGTCGTCGATCGTCTTTGCCATGTGGGATCGACCGGCGGTAGGCACGGCTCTAGCCGCAGGCTCGCGTCCGGCTCTTCGTGTGCTCGGCGACGTGCGCCTCGATGGGCAGGCTGAGCTCGCGCAAGAGCTCGGCGCAGGTGACGAGCGCGGTCTCGCCCTCGTCGCACGTGCCTATGCACGATGGCAGAGCGGGTTCGCGGAGCACCTCGTAGGAGACTTCGCGATAGTCGTGATCGACCGCGCGGCAGGGGTCGTCGTCGCCGCGCGTGATGCGTTCGGCGTTCGCCGTCTGGCGTATCGCCGGATGCCCGATGGCATGACGTTCGCCGCGGACGTCGGCATGCTCGCCGCGCTGGGCTCTCCGCGCGACGACCTCGACGACGACGCGATCACCGGCTACCTCGAAGGCAGCGAGCCCTCGCGCGAACGAACGCTGTTTCGAGGCGTATTTCGCGTACCGGCGGGCCACACGCTCATCGCGCGGAAGCACGCCCTCTCGCTTCGGAGGCACTTCACGCCGTCGTTCGCGGAGCGTCGCGGATCCCGCGCCGATACGGTGGCGATGGTCCGCGCGAGCCTCCGCACCGCCGTCGCCGATCGTCTGCGGAGCGACCGGCCTCTGCTCGTTCATGTGAGCGGCGGGATCGACTCGTCATCGATCGCGTGCATCGCCGACGGCCTTGCTGCGCCGGCTCCTTTGCACTTCGTGTCAGCGCGCTTCCGGGATGCCGACGAGCAACGTTTCGTGGCCGCCGTCGACGCGCAGCTGCGCAGTCGAGTGCACGTGTTCGACGCCGAGCCGTCGGCGACCATCGATGACGTCCTCGACCCGGGACATCCCGCGCGCTATCCGCTCGCCGCGCAGACAGCGGGCATGGAGGCGCTCGCGGCACGAACCGGCGCGACGGCGGTGCTCTCGGGGATCGGCGGTGACGAGCTGTTCTTCGAGCGCGGTGTCTATCGCGATCTCGCCGCGCACCTGCGCTGGCGGACCCTGTGGCGCGAGACGGGCCATGCCGGCTGGTACACGGTCGGTTCGCGCAGCTTCTATCTGCGTGATGCGCTGCGGAGTCTGGTCACGCGCAGCGCGGCTTATCGGAGTCTCGCGCCGCGTCGGCTTGCAGCGCTCCTCAGGATGGCGCGCTCGCGGCGACGTGAACGACGGCCCGATTGGTTGCGGGTTGTGCGCCGCGCTCCTTCCGACAGCCCGACGACCGGGCCGGATGCATTCACCCCGGCGACGTTCGCCTCGGAGACGCAGCGCTTCACGTGGGAGTGGATGACGAGCGCTCGCCTCGCCGCCACGCTCGAGGCCGAGGACCGGACCGCCGCAGGGGCGGGCCTCGAGATGCGCTATCCGTTCCTCGACAGCCGCCTCGCGCGGGTGGTCCTGGCGACGCCCTATGCGCATCGACTGCCCGGTGCGCGGATGAAGGCGCTGCTCCGCGACGCGATGGGCGACACGCTTCCCCAGGCCGTTCGCGAGCGGCGCGTGGTGACCGTCTTCGATACCGCCATCGCGACGGCCATCGCCGCGAAGCTCCCCGCGCTGCGTGAGGCCGTGGAGCGCGGACCGTGGGAGAGCGATCGCTGGGTCGATCGAGAAGGGGCGCGCGCGCTGCTGCGTCGCGTCGAGGCAGACCCGCACGACATCGACCGTGCCATCGCCCTGTGGGACGTGGCGACGCTCGAGCTGTGGCTGCGGGCGCTCGGCTGAAGGGAACGAGCGCGGCCTAATCGAGCCTTAATCGAGCGCGGGGACGGCCGTTCTAGCCTCTGATGCGAATCTTCTGCTCCGCCGTCCTCCTCGCGATGTCCACGGCCGCATGCGCGTCGGAGGTCTCCGTCCCGAGCTCCGCCACCACGGAGGCCCCGAAACCGGCGGTCGCGCCCGCCAAGCCGCAATCCGCACCTTCTTCGTCGCTGTCGCGCGTGAAGATCGCGCCGCTTCCGCAGGCCCGGGCCATGTCGGTCGCCGTCACCACACCGACGCACACACGCGGCGCGATCGTCGCTTCCGATCTCCACGGAAGCGCCAGCGACGACACGGCCATGGCCGTCGCGCGGGACGCCTCGTCGAACGTCGTCACCGTGGGTAGGCTCGGCGCCAGCGGCGACGTCGGCTGCGGATGGCACGCCAGTACGAACGGCGGCACGTACGTGATGAAGACGACCCCGACGGGCGCTTGCGCGTGGGCCGTCTACTTCGACGGCGACGGCTTCGTGAGCCCTTCCGCAGTGACCGTCGCACCGGACGGTTCGATCTTCGTCGCCGGCAGCTTCGAAGGGACCGCGACGTTCGATGTCCCGCAGACCAGCGCTGGCGGCCTCGACGGCTTCATCGTGAAGCTCGCATCCGACGGGCGCATCACGTGGGCCCGCACATTCGGAAGCGCAGAAGACGACTACCCGTACGCGGTGGCGACGTCCGGCTCGACGGTGGCGGTGGGCGGCGCGTTCTACGGAACGATCACGCTCGGCGGCACCGCGGGGACGCGCTGGACGAGCAACGGCGATGCCGACGCGTTCGTCGCGATCTTCAGCAGCTCGGACGGCGGCCTCAACACCTCGCGCGCGTTCGGCGGCCCGGGCTGGGACGCCGTGAACGCGCTCACCTTCGACGAGGGCGCCGTCCACCTCGTTGCGGCGGGCACGCACGCAGGAGGCCTCGACCTCGGATTGGGCACCGTCGCGAGCGCCGGAGGTCAGGACGGCTTCGTCGCGACGTATGACTCCTCGCTCGTGGCGACCGGCGTACGAAGCTTCGGCGGCGCAGGCGACGACGCGGCGCATGGCGTCGTGGTCGATGCCA
>JAYTZB010001351.1:0-2911 GCA_043742085.1 Polyangiaceae bacterium | reverse complement strand
CGCGCTGGCGTCCGCGGACGAGCCGCCGTCCGAAGCCGAGCTGTCGGCACCTGCCTCGCTCGAGGGCGTCACGGGCGTCACGGGATGCGCCGCCCCGTGTCGGCCATCAGCGCCGTGAGCCTCGTGAGGACCGCGTCACCCGTCTCGCCCTGCGCGCCGACGATGCAACCTGCGAGCGTGGTGTGCGCGCTGCCGGCGATGGCCGCGCCCGATGCGTCCGTCTTCGGCGACGTGTGGACCGCCGGTGTCTTGCACTGCGCCGTGGTCAACGTCGTGAGGGCATCCGCCGAGGAAGAGCCCTCGTCATCGGTGGCGGTGCCGCACGCGGCGGCGCCGAGCGCGACGAGCGCGATGGAGAGCGAGGCGATGCAGGCGAGCTGGCGCATGGGGGATCCTTCCGAGTACGGAAGCCCGTCTAGCCAGATTGGCGCCAATGTAGGGGCCGCATGATCGCGCTCGAAAATGGCCGATCGCGCGGCATACGAGGGTGATCGGTTCGATCACGTGGAGGCCGGTCGACCCGAACCGTGGATCGCCCCTAGTCGCGCGCGAGCAGCGCTGCCGTCGTGCCCATCGCGCGCCGCAGCGCCGCGCGCGCCACGAGCTGATCGTAGACCGCGGTCTGCATCTGCCCGCGTGACTGCGTGAGCAAACCTTCGGCGTCGATGACGTCGAACGACGTCGCCGCGCTCGCGTCGTAGCGCTTCCTCACGAGACGGAAATTCTCTTCGGCCGAGGCGACCGAGGCCTGCGCGACCACCATCGCCTCCGATGCCGCGGTGAGCTCGAGATACGCACGCCGCACCTCGAGGCGGATCTGATCGGAGATCTTCGTGCGCGCGAGCATCGCCTGTCGAGCGCGCGCCTTCGCTTCCGAGATGCCGCCCGTCGTCGTGCCCCAGTCCCAGACGTCCCACGTCGCCTGCGCACCGACGTAGGCCGAGTTGGTCTGCACGAACTGCGAGCCCTCGTTGTGGATGTACGCGCCGACCACGCTCACCTGCGGCGCGAGGCGGAGGTACGCGACCTTGACCTCCTTGTCGCTCTGCTCGATGCGCTTGTCCACCTCGACCAGCTCGATGCGCTGGGTCTCCGCGGTCTTCTGCGCCTGATCGAGCGTCACCGCATCGTGTCGTGGCTGCTGCTGCTCCGCGCCGGCGCCGATCGGCTGCGGCTCGATGGTGAGATCCGGCTGCCCGACGAGCACCGCGAGCCGCGCCTGCTCGAGCGATACGCGCGCGCGCATCTGGATGAGCCGCTGCTGCGCATTGGCAACGGCGAGCTGGGCGCGGAGCACGTCGTCCTGGCTCACCACGCCGTTGGTGTGGAACGAGCTCGACTGCTTCAGCTGCGCCTGGAGCTGCTCGACCGAGGCCGCCGCCACCTCGACGAGGCGCTGCCCCTGGAGCACGTGGTAGTAGCTCTCGACCACGCGATACGCCGTCTCGCGCCGCGTCGTCTCGCGTCGGATGTTCGCGATGTCGACGCCGAGGTTCTTGATCTTGTAGGCGTCGAAGATGGCGAACAGGCCCGTGATGGGCTGCGTTGCCGAGAGGGTAGCGTTCCACTCGAACTGATCACGCACCGGGAACGCCGCGGCTCCGAACGGGATGTTGTACGGCGAATCCCAGTAGTGGGCATACGCGTCGACACGGACGCGAGGGCCGATCTGACCGCGCGAGCCCGAGCGCGAAGCTTCGCTGGCGGCGATGTCCTCGGTCGCCGACTGGACCTCGACGTTGTTCCGCAGCGCGAGATCCACACACTCGTCGAGGCGCATGTGTCGCGTACCAGGCGCGTCGCCCTGCGCCAGCGCAGGCGAGGAGACGGAGGCGAACGAGAGGACGACGGACGCTGCGGCCGCAGCGCGGAGGCGGAGGACGGAAGGGCAGCGCATGGTGCTTTCTGATCTCTTAAACCGGTAGACAGTATACATCAAATGAATCAAGATTCACTTGGTTTTATGACGGCTCACTCGCTGCGTGCAAGATTCAAGGCGACCGTCACGGAGGCGATCCTCGACGCCGCAGAAGAGCTCGCCGCCGACGAGGGGGTGGCCGGCACGAACCTGCAGGCCGTCGCCAAGCGCGCGGGCGTGGCGGTCGGCACCATCTACAACCACTTCGCGGATCGCAGCGAGCTATTCGTGGCGCTCTTCCAGCGCCGCCGCGAGGAGCTCCTCGGCACACTCGATACTGCGACCAAGAACGCCGCCGGCGCTGGATTCGAC
Source organism: Polyangiaceae bacterium (assembly GCA_043742085.1). GTDB lineage: Bacteria > Myxococcota_A > Polyangia > Polyangiales > Polyangiaceae > Labilithrix. The sequence goes on along the minus strand of JAYTZB010001351.1, from coordinate 681 downwards.
GTCCAGCTCGAGGCGTTCGTCAGCACGGTGCTCGCGTACTTCGACACGCGGCGCGCGTTCCTGCGGCTCGCGCTCGACGGGCAAGCGAAGCCGCCGCCCGTCCGGAAGAAGGGCAAGGGCGCCTATGCGATGGAGCCGCTCACCGTCCGCGCCGAGCGCATCGTCCGCGTCGGCGTGAAGGAGAAGCGCATCCGCACCGACGCCGCAGAGCTGGCGCCGCACTTCCTCACGGCGGCGATACGCGCGGTGCTCATCGCGCGCGTCGACGAGCCGAAGCCGCTCGCCGGCGAGACGAAGCGCGTGATCGCACTCTTCTTGCAGGGGACGGCGCGATGACCGCCGCGGCGACGACGTTCGACGTGGCCGCGGTGGCTGCGCCGGTCCCGGTCAACAAGTGGCTGGTCACCGTCTCGATCACGTTCGGCTCGCTGATGGCGTCGATCGACTCCTCGATCGTCAACGTCGCGTTGCCTCAGATCCGCGGCGCGGTCGGCGCGACCATCGAGGAGATCACCTGGGTCTCGACCGCGTACATCATCGCGACCGTCCTCGTGATGCCGCTCACCGGCTTCCTCGGCACGTTCTTCGGACAGAAGCGCGTCTACCTCGCGAGCCTCGTGCTCTTCGTGCTCGGCTCGGCGCTCTGCGGTCTCGCGAATTCGCTGCCCACGCTGGTGTTCT
>JAYTZB010001350.1:0-2483 GCA_043742085.1 Polyangiaceae bacterium | reverse complement strand
GCTCCCCACGATGCCCGCCGGTCGTTACTCCGGCGGCGATGCAGCCTTCGGACGCGGTCACGGGGACGATTACTTGGGGCTCAAACTGCTTCGCGAAGGCGAGGATCCGCGCGACGTCCACTGGCGAAAGAGCGCCGCCGTCGGTCAGCTCGTGGCCCGGGAGCGCGCCCGCGATGCGCGCCCCGACGTGGTGCTGACGCTCGACGTGATCCGGCCCGACGACGCGAAGGAGGAGTGGTTCAACACCTTCGAGCGCAAGATCCGCGACGTCGCCTCGCGAGCCGTCGCGCACATCAAGCGCTTCGACGCCGTCACCATCCGAACGACGACGAGCGATGCCGTGCGAGCCGATCGCTCGACGGGCGCCGATCCGCTCCTCCGCTTCCTCGCGCTCATCGAGTCGGTGACGTCGAGCACCGCTCACTCCGCCGCGAAGGGCCCCAAGGGTCCGAAAAACGCGACGAACGCGACCGACGTGAAGGTAGTGAAGGACGTGAAGGTCCCGGCAGCGGCCGCAGCGCCCAAGGCGCCGCTCGCGCCCGAACCGCCGCCCACCGAGCCGACGCCGCCGCCCTCGTCCGAGAAGGCTGCCGAATGAGGTTCGGCCTCGTCCACCGCATCATGACCGACGCGCTCGCCGCGCTCGGCGTGCTCGCCGTCGTCAACACGTCGTCCATGTCGCCTTGGACCACCGCGCTCGTGCTGGTCGGCCTCGCGCTGGCGCTCGCCGTGCCCGAGTCCTGGCAGAACAAGCCAGCGCTCCGGCACCTTGCCGCCATCGGACCGCTGACACTGTTCGCCGTGCAGGGCGTCCGCCTCCTTGCGGGTCGCCCCCCGCTCGACATCGCCGTCGAGTTCGCCGCCATCCTCCAGATCATCCGCCTCACCACGCGTCGCGGCGCCGCCCACGATCAGCAGATCATCGTCCTCGCGCTCCTCCACTTCGTCGCGGGCACGGTGCTCGGCGGCGGCCTCTCGTACGGCCTGTGCTTCGTCGGCTTCCTGGTGGTCGCGCCCGGCGCGCTCGTGCTGAGCCACCTGCGCCGCGAGGTCGAGGGCAACTACCGCCAGGGCGCGCGCGACCGTACCGGACTGCCGGTCGACGTCCCACGCATCCTGCGGAGCCGGCGCGTCGTCGGTCGCGGCTTCCTCGCGACCACGTGCCTGCTCTCGGTGCCGATCTTCCTCTTCACCGCGACGCTGTTCGTGATGTTTCCGCGCGTCGGGCTGTCGCTATTGTTGCTCAATCATCCGCCGAAGGGGCGCATGGTCGGCTTCTCGGACCGCGTCGATCTCGGCGAGGTCGGCGTCCTCCGCAGCGACCCCTCGATCGCGCTGCGCTTCGAGGTGCAGGACCTTCCCGAGCCGCCGCCGGCGCGCCTCACCCTGCGCCTCCGCGGCACCGCGTTCGATCGCTACGACGGACGGCGCTGGTACCGCACGCAGCAGACCGGCATCCGCGGCGGCCTCGACGGCGGCGAGGTGCTCGCCCTGGTGCGCCGCTCGAACCCCTCCGATCGCCGGATCACCATCGACCTCGAGCCCATCGACCCGCCGGTGGTCTTCCTCCCGCCGCGTACCGTCGCGCTCCACGTCCGCGTCCAGCAGCAAGCGGTGCTCGGCGAGGCGCTGAACCTCTCGCGCGGCCCCGAGGGCGAGGTCCGCTACCAGGGCTCCGACTCGCACGGCCTTCGCTACGACGCCTACGTCGCCGGCGATCGCGAGCCGATCATCGAGATGCTCGCGGCGCAGGATCGCCCGCGCTACCTCGACCTCTCTCCGGAGATGCCGACGCGCCTCGGGCAGCTCGCGCACGAGTGGGCCGACGCGCAGCCCACGCCGTACCTGAAGGCGAAGGCCATCGAGGAGCACCTCAAGCACGACTTCAAGTACGACACGAACTCGCCCTCGGGTGGCAAGCCGCAGCCCGTCGATCACTTCCTCTTCGAGTCGAAGCGCGGGCACTGCGAGTTCTTCTCGACGGCCATGGCGCTCATGCTGCGCGAGCTCGCCATCCCATCGCGCAACGTCACGGGGTTCGTGGGTGGCACGTACAACCGCTTCGGCCGCTACTACGCCGTCCGCGAGGGCGACGCTCACTCGTGGGTCGAGGCCTACTTCGACGAACCGATCCGCGGCTGGGTCACGTTTGATCCCACGCCGACGTCGGGCGCGCAGCCGCTCCAGGAGACCTCCGGCGCATACGTCTACATGCGCGACCTGGTAGAGGCCCTGTCGCAGCGCTGGAATCGCTACGTGGTCGGCTACGACCTCAAAACGCAGGTCCGCATCTTCGAGGACATCAGCCGCAGCTACGAGCGCATGCGCGCGAAGACCGGCACGAACCACGGCATCGCGGAGCGCATCACCCGCGGCCCGGTGCTCGCAGGCATCCTGCTCGTGGCCGCGCTCGCCGGTTACCTCGTCTGGAAGCGACGGCGTAAGCCCAAAGGCAAGCCGGAGGACGCGCCCGATCGCGCGCG
>JAYTZB010001349.1:0-1884 GCA_043742085.1 Polyangiaceae bacterium | reverse complement strand
CTCGCGGCCGCGGTCGATCGGGGCGTCGCCGCCGCCGCCACGGCGACCGATCGCCAGGACGGCGATCGCCGCTATCGCGCCGCGCGCGGGCCCGAATGGGACGAGGCCAGGCGCGCCGAGCTCCTCCGGCCCTGCTCCGAATCGCCAGCGAGCGCGCACGGCACCGATGCCGTCGCCGCCGTCACCCGCCTCGATCGCGCCGCCGTAGGCGCGATTCGCCGTCAAACCGACGAGCTTGGACCCGTGCGTCGCGCGGTCGACTCGTTTATAAGGTAGCCCACGAATGACACAGCCCCTCGCCTCTGGATCCAGCTCTTCGAGCGCTGACGCCCGCGCCAGCGCCGACGACGCGCAAGCGCCGGTCAGCGCAGCTCCGCCCGCGCCTGCAGCCCCCCCCGCGCCCACCTTCGACGCTCTGCCGCTCAGCCCGGACGTGAGGGAGGCCATCGACGCCCTCGGCTACGTCAACCCCACGCCGGTCCAGCTCGCGGTCTTCGAGCCCGCCACGCGCGGCAAGAGCCTGGTCGTCCAGGCGCGCACCGGCACCGGCAAGACCGCGGCGTTCGGGCTGCCCATCATCGACGTCCTCGTCCGCAAGAACCAGGCGAACGTCCAGGCGCTCATCCTCACGCCGACGCGCGAGCTCGCGCTCCAGGTCTCGCGCGAGCTCGAGCAGCTCGGCAAGATCCGCGGCACCAAGATCGTCGCCATCTACGGCGGCGCACCGATGGGCAAGCAGATCGAGGCGCTCGAAGGCGGCGCGCAGGTCGTCGTCGGAACGCCCGGCCGCGTGCTCGATCACTGTCGCCGCGGGACGCTCGACACGAAGAACATCCGCATCCTCGTCCTCGACGAGGCCGACGAGATGCTGTCGATGGGCTTCGCCAAGGAGCTCAACGCGATCATCGAGCACCTGCCGCCGGGCGATCGCCAGGGCCTCTACTTCAGCGCCACGCTGCCGCCCGACGTCGAGCGCCTCGCCAACAAGCACCTCAAGAACCCCGAGTACGTCACGCTGTCCTCCGACCAGGTCGGCGCGTTGCAGCTCACGCACTACGTCTACCTCGTTCGCGACAGCGACAAGCGCCAGGCCATCCTCTCGATCATCGAGGTCGAGGATCCGCAGAGCGCGGTCGTCTTCTGCAACACGAAGGACGAGACCGAGCGCGTCGCCGAGCTGCTCAAGAGCCGCGGCTACGATGCCGACTGGCTCAACGGCGATCTCGAGCAGAAGGAACGCGAGCGCGTGATGACCGCGACGCGCGAGGGCAAGCTCCGCTTCCTCGTCGCCACCGACGTTGCCGCGCGCGGCATCGACATCTCGCACCTCACGCACGTCATCAACGCCGACTTCCCCGAGTCGGCCGAGCAGTACGTCCACCGCACCGGCCGCACTGGCCGCGCGGGTCGTACCGGCACCGCCATCTCGGTCGTCGGACCGAAGGACGTGGGCCACCTCTACATGCTGAGGCTCACGTACAAGATCCGCCCCATCGAGCGGATGCTCCCGACGAAGGGCGAGCTCAAGACGCGCGCCGAGGCGGACATCGTCTCCTTCCTCGCGGACGCCTACGCAGGTCGCACCGCCGATGCGATGCACCTCGCGGTCGCGCGTCGGCTGTTCACGCACGAGCAGGCCGAGTCGATCGTCGCCGGCCTCCTCGCCGATCACCTGGGCGCCAACGCTGCACCCGATCCCATCCAGGACGCGGCCGATGCACGCCGCGCCAAGAACCCGCCGCCGGCTCCGGTGGTAGAGGCCCCGGCGGCCCGCCGCGACGAGCCGCGCGATGCGCCGCGTACGCTGCGCGATGGAGAGCGCGCTTCCCCGGCTGGCGGCGAAGGCCGTGGTCGACGTGGTGACTCGCCGCGCCGCGACGACGC
>JAYTZB010001348.1:0-7337 GCA_043742085.1 Polyangiaceae bacterium | reverse complement strand
CGGCGTCGAGGAAAATGCCGCCGTCGCCGTTGCAGGACTCGGTGCCGGAGCACGTCACGGCGCACTCACCCGCGTTGCACGTGACCTTGTCGCAGGACGTCTTCGGGCTGCCGCACGTCACCGTGCACTTGTCGCTGGTCGTGCAGTGGATGTCGTTGCAGTGGCCCGTGCCGTCGCACGTGATGGTGCACGGAAGCGTCGGCGAGCACTGCTCCGTGCCGTCGCAAGCCTGCTGTTTGCAGTCCACCGCGCAGCCCGCCGGCGTGCAGGTTCCCTTGCATCCTGCACAGGCATCGGGTGCGCCGGCATCCATGCCGACCACGCCGCCCTCGGCGAGACTGGCTTCCGTGATCTCGGCGTCGGCCTTCGTGCCGCCGTCGGGAAGGAGGTCCGCCTCTGCCTTGCATACGCCGTTGTCACAGGTGGTGGCGGGCCCGCACACGCGGTTGAGGCACGCGAGCGACAAGCGCACCGTCAGACGCTGCGTGGTGTTGGGGATGAACCGCATCACGCGACGATGCACGATGCAGCCGGCGTAATCGGGCGCATGGCAGGCGTCGGGTTGCTTCTCGACGCCGCCGACCACCTTGATGGCCACCTCTTCGTCGTTCGCTCCGCTGGGAAAGATCGTCAGCGTGCCGACGCCCGGCGGCTTCTCGCAGTCGTCACGCGTGGCTGCGGGCGGCTTGTTCTCGATGTCCCCGGACTTGCCGACGGTGATGGCGGTCGTGTTGATGCTCTGCGCCTTCCCGGAGCCAGGGCACGCGTCGCTGTCGATCTCGACGACGATCTGCGTTGGGGCCGCGCAATCGACGAGGCCGAGAGCGACCAATCCCGCGGCGGCGAGGCCCGTCGCGATGAACGCTTTCCGAAGGCCCCGCATGAGTCACAGCATAGCGCGCGGGCCGCGCGTCACGAGGCCTTCGCGTCGGCGATCTTCCGGAGCTCGACGCGGAGCTCCCGAGCCGACTGGTAGCGCCGCGCCGGCACCTTCTCCATGCAGCGCAGGACCACCGCCTCGAGGGCCGGCGCGATACCGGCCTCGATCTCGGAAGGCGGGCACGGGGCCTCGCTCCGATGTTTCATGAGGATGCGATAGGCCTGATCGGCGGTGAACGGCACCTGGCCCGTCAGCATCTCGTAGAGCGCGCAGCCGCAGGCATACACGTCGGCGGACGGACTCACGCGGGAGCCCGTGGTCTGCTCGGGGGCCATGTATTCCGGGGTTCCGGCGGCGTTGCCCTCCTCGGTGCGAGTCGTGCCGAGGGCCGCGATCCCGAAGTCGCAGACCTTCACGATCTCGACGGGGCGCCCCTCATCGTCTTGCGCAGGTACGAGCACGATGTTGTCTGGCTTGATGTCGCGATGAACGATGTCGCGGTCGTGCGCGGACGAGAGCCCAGCGCAGACCTGGATCATGACGTCGACGGCGCGCGCGGGCGTCAGCTTGCGACGGGCAGAGAGCACGCTGCCGAGCGTGTACCCCGAGAGGTACTCCATCACGATGTACACGAGCCCGTCGGGCTCCTGCCCGTAGTCGTAGACGCGCGCGACGTTCGGGTGCTCGAGCTGGCTCGCGGCGCGAGCCTCGGTGCGGAAGACCGCGAGCAGATCCGGGTCGTCGCGATAGCGCGGGTTGAGCACCTTGATCGCCACCGTGCGCCCGAGGTCCTTGTGCGATGCCTTGAAGACGATGCCGATCGCGCCCGTGCCGATCACCGAGTCGAGGATGTACTTGCCGCCACCGATGGTGCGACCGCACAGCGGATCCTTCGTGGTCGGCGCGATGCGGACGTTCCACGAGGCGTCGGTCGTGGGCGGGACGCCCGGCATCCGCGAGCTACCCGGTATCGTGTCTGATTCGTCGTCCGTGAAGTACTCCCGGATCGAGCGCGGACGCGGCGGGCGAGGTTCGTCATGGGAGCGCGAGACGGTCACGATGGGTGCCAACACGGGAACCACCGGCACCGCCGCGGGTAGAAGCTGGCTCGTGAGCGTCTTCTCGTCGTCGATGTGCGGAGCGCGGCTCGCGAGAGTCCTGTCCTCGTCGCCGAACGATGTGCGTGGCTCGCTGAGCCGCCCCAGCTCGACCGCATGCGCCGGATCGAGGAGCCGAACCCGCAGCGGGTACTCGCCGTCGCGGCCCGACCCCACGAGCTCGGCGCTGACGGCGCCGACCAGCTCGTCGCCGACGAAGAGCTGCAGCGTGGTGCGACCGGCGGGCGGCGGCTGCGCCAGCGCGACGTACGCGATGTCACCGGCGAGCGCCGCACGCACGATGGGCGCGACGCCCGAGCGCCCCACGAACCGCGCGACGAGAACGGACGACACGTCGCACCGAGTCTAGCAGGCCGTGGTCCCTCTCCGCCGGACGCAGTATTTTGACCGCGAACAGGCTATTCTGCGGCCTATGCATCCCGAGGGGTCCCCCGGGCAAGAAGCGCTCCCGCGCGGCTTGCCCCAGATCGGGCAGACCCTCGGGGCCAAGTACCAGATCGTCCGATTGCTCGGCGAAGGCGGAATGGCGTTCGTCTACGAGGCGTCGCACAAGCGCCTCCAGCAGCGCGTGGCGATCAAGGTGCTGACCCCGGAGTTCGCACGTGACCCCGAGCTCGTCTCGCGCTTCGAGCGCGAAGCGCGCGCCGTCGCGCGCCTGCGGACCAAGCACGTCGCGCGCGTCATGGACGTCGACACGACGCCCGAGGGCATTCCGTACATCGTGATGGAGTTCCTCGAGGGACGCGACCTCGACGGCGAGCTGCAAGCACGTACGCGCTTGCCGCTCGGGGAGGCCGTCGACTACCTCCTCCAGGCCTGTGCCGGCATGCTCGAGGCGCACGGGATGGGCATCGTCCACCGCGACCTCAAGCCCGCGAACCTGTTCCTCGCCAACGAGCGCGAAGGCAATGACCGGGTCGTGAAGGTCCTCGACTTCGGCATCTCGAAGATGGTCGGCGAGGCCACGCGCCTCACCGGTGCGGGCGCGGTGATGGGCACCGTCATGTACATGTCCCCCGAGCAGGTGCGCGCGCAGCCGAACGTCGATACCCGCGCGGACATCTGGGCGCTCGGCGTGATCCTCTACGAGCTCATCGCGGGCCGGACGCCGTGGGAAGGTCACTCGCACCAGATCGCCGCCGCCATCGTCGCGCAGGATCCGCCGGACATCCGCACCTTCATCGCCGTACCCGATGGCGTCGCGGCGGCCCTCACCACCATGTTGCAACGCGATCCGGCGCGACGCTTCGCCGGTGTGCGCGAGCTGCTCGTCGCTCTCGCGCCCTTCGCGCCGGCGGGGAGCATCGGCGCGGGCGTCGCCGAGCAGGTCGCGCTCGGTCAATCCGGATCGCGCGCAATGCTCCTGAAGCAGCCGCAGCGCACCATCCCGATGAGCTCGCGGCCGTCGGAGCTCGATGCCGCGGTGGCAGCCGCCCGCGCGGCCCAGGCCCAGGCCCAGGCCCAGGGCTCGCGGACGGCTCCGTCACCGCCGGCGTCGCTCACGACGGGCATGGCGGGGCGCGAGCACTCAGCTCCGCGATCGATGGGAGCGCCACCCAGCGCCGGCGGGCGATCACGCGCGCGCCTCGTCCTCATTTTCGCCATCGCCATCGGTCTCGTGGGAGCGGCCGGCGTCGTGCTCATCCTCGTCGCCACGTTCTACAAGACGCCTGCTCCGCCGACGCCGATGACAGCCGAGGACGCAGCGGCGCCGGCCGCGCACTCGAGCGCCGAGCCCCCGCCGGGGAGCTCCGCGTCGTCCGAGGGACCGATGATCACCGCCGCGCCACCGTCGACCGGGACGGCGAACCGCAGCTCGAGCAGCCGCGAGAGCCGAGGCACGAGCCCTTCCACTGCCGGGAGCGGATCGGGCGGATCCAAGAAGGGCGTCGATGCCGGTGTCTCGCGGTCTCCGCTCTCGCCGCCGCCGTCGAGCTCGAACCCGGTCCATCTGTAGCGGAACGTCACGCCTCTGCGGCCGTCGACCGCGACACCCCATGCGACTCGATGTTGCGTCGCGGGCGCGAAAGCGCGGTGCTACGTGTTCCGTGCTGGAGGAGCGCGTGCATCGAGACGACGACCCCGAAATCCTCCGCCTGCGCGAGCTGTTGCGCGCAGCCGAAGAGACGGCACGACGAGCCGAGGAAGCGAACCGCCTGAAGGATCACTTCCTCGCGACTGTCTCGCACGAGCTGCGAACGCCGCTGTCGTCGATTCTTGGTTGGGCGAAGCTTCTGCAAGAGGGCCGTTGCGATCCCGCCTTCGCTTCGAAGGGCCTGGACGTCATCGAGCGAAACGCACGCGCCCAGCAGCGGATCATCGACGACATGCTCGACGTGTCGCGCATCATCGCCGGCAAGCTGCGGATCGACACCGAGCCCGTCGATCTCACGGCCCTCGCGCACGACGTCATCGAGTCGATGCGTCCGATCGCGTCCGCGAAGGAGATCGCGCTCTCACTCGACACCGTCTCCGGCCAATGTCGTCTCGCCGGCGATTCGTCACGACTGCGTCAGGTGCTCGACAACCTCCTGTCGAACGCCATCAAGTTCACGCCGCGCGGCGGAGGCATCGTCGTCTCGGTCGATCAGCACGGCGACCGCGTGGTCCTCCGCGTGCGCGACAGCGGCAAGGGCATCGATCCGAGCTTTCTACCGCACGTGTTCGAGACGTTCCGGCAGGCCGACACATCCATGTCGCGCGAGCACGGCGGCCTCGGCCTCGGGCTCGGCATCGTGCGCCACCTCGCCGAGATGCACGGCGGTACGGTTGCCGTCGAGAGCCGCGGGCTCGGCACCGGCTCCGTGTTCAGCGTCACCCTCCCCGTGCGCCCCTTCAGCGCGCCCATCGCGCAGGTTGTCCCGATCGACGAGGGCAGCGAGGCTCGGCCGCGCAGCCGTCCGCAGCGACTCGCGGATCTGTGTGTGCTCATCGTCGAGGACGAGGCCGATTCACGCGAGCTGATCGAGCTGTTGCTCGCCTCCGAGGGCGCGACCGTGAGGAGCGCGGCCAGCGCCGACCAGGCCCTCGCGCTGCTCGACGCGGTCGCTCCCGACATCATCCTCAGCGACATAGGCATGCCGGGCCGCGACGGCTACTGGCTCGCCGGTCAGGTCCGCGCGCGACGGCCCGACATCGCAGCGATCGCGCTGACCGCGTTCTCGGGTCACGACGACATCGAGCGTGCGTTCTCCGCGGGCTTCGATCAGCACGTCGCGAAGCCCGTCGATCCCGAGCTGCTGGTCAACGCGCTCACGGCGTGCCGCCGCACGCCGCTCCAGCCGCGTCGTACGTCGACCGCGGCGTGAGTCAGCGATCGGCGGCGCAGCGGAAGCCGACCGTCGGCCCGGCCGCAGCGTTCGCGACGAGGCTCGATGACGTGACCGCGGCGGCAGCGACGTCGGCGTAGCTGCCGCCGCGCGCCGTCGGCGCCAGCGCGCCCTCGACCCACTCCGCGACGTTGCCGGCGAGATCGTGAGCGCCATCGGGCGAGCGACCGAGCGGGAACGATCCCGTCGGCGCGGTGCTCACGTAGCCATCGGAGGTCGTGTACATCGAGGCGGCCGCGCACTCGAGGCCGCAGGCGTTGAGGCGATCGGCGGCCGGAGTCTCGGCGCCCCACGGGTACGCGCGTCGCGCGTCGCCGCTCGTAGCCGCCGTCCACTCGTCATTGCGGACGAGGCGCTTGGCATTCCATGTGCAGAATACACGCGCCTGGTCTGCGGTGACGCAGTTCACTGGATGGTCGTCGAGGCCCGCGGCCAGCGTGCAGCCCGCCCCTGCGGCGGGCGCGCTGCACGCACCGGAGACGAGGCACGCGCGATACGAAGCGACAGTGACCTCGACGGCATCAAGCCAGAACGCCGGCACTGCCACCTGCGTCGCGCTCGGTGCCGGAGTGACGCCGCCGCCGCTCGAGGGAGGAGCGCCGGCGTCGGCGGGCGGAGCACTGCCGGCGTCGGCCGCAGGACCTCCGCCACCGCCCGCACCAGCATCCGGCGTGGCACCGCCGCCGCCCTTGGGCGGCTTGTTGCCGTTGCCGTTGCCGTTGCCGTTGCCGTTTCCGTTGCCGTTGTCGCCCTGCCGATCGTCGCCAGCGCCTTGCGGTTTCACGCCGGTGGTCGAGACGTCCGACGTGACGTCGAAGGTCGCCGCAGGAACGAGGACCATGCCGTCGCGCTCGCGCGAGACTGCGGATGCTCCGCCCGCCGAGCCCGGGTCCGCGCCGGCCAAGCCCGCGTTGATCTGCGGAGCATCGATGCAGGCAACGACGCCGAACGTGATGGCGGCGGCGAGAAGACAGGAGGTGCAGCGCGTGCGGAGCGACATGGGCACGAAGGTCACAGCAACCTACGTGCCGCCCCCGCCTCCACCCCTCCTGCGTCCATCGCGTCGCTGGCGCAGCTCATGCTTGCCTGCTCCACGTGCTCCGTCGTTCGCGACTCGTTGCCCCGGTCTTGCTGGCCGTCCTCGCCTTCGCGCCCGTGGTGCGCGCCGGAGAGCCGACCGATCTCGAGCGCGCACGCGCGCTCTTCGACGAGGCTGGCGAGCTCGAAAAGCAGGGAAACTGGAGTGCGGCGCAGGACCGCCTGGGGGATGCGTTGCGTGTCCGCGAGACGCCGCATCTTCGCTACGCGCTCGGCTGGGCGCTCGAGAACGGTGACAAGCTCCTCGAGGCACGGACCGAGTACGAGGTCGCGCTGCGGCTCGCGCAGCGAGGCGGCGCGGACGAAGTCAGCCGGCTGGCGTCGATGCGAATCGCCGAGGTCGACCGCAAGATCCCGCTCGTTCAGATCAAGGTCCGTGGAGCGCTTGCCAAGGACACGCACGTTCTCGTCGACGGCCGCGAGGTCATGGTGCACGGCGAGCTCGGCACCGTGCCCGTCGACCCGGGAACGCGCACGATCCGCGTCGAGCGAAGCGGAAAATCGCCGACGGAAGAGACGGTCTCGGTGACGCAGGGCGTCTTCCGCGTGGTCGAGGTCCAGGGCGACGAGAACGTCCCCGGCGGGGACGCCGGAGCCAGCAGCTCGCGCTCGCGCGCGCCGGTGGTCCTGCCGTGGGTGCTCATCGGCGCCGGCGGGGCTGCCGTCATCGGAGGCGTCGTCCTGTTCGTCGCTTCGTCGAGCGACGCCTCGCAGCGCGACGCAAGCATGCGGCAATGGTGTGATGCGACCGCGTGTACCGGTGGCACCACGGCGACGCGCGCCGAGACCCCGGAGGCCGCCGCGTTCCGTCGCGATTCCTACGACGCTGCGAGCCGTGGAAACACGAAGCAGGTGGTCGGCGCGATCGTGGGCGGCGTTGGCGTCGCCGGCATCGCGGTCGGCGCGTACATG
>JAYTZB010001347.1:0-3506 GCA_043742085.1 Polyangiaceae bacterium | reverse complement strand
CAGACGCTCGGGTCGAGCATCCAGATCCGGTACGGCGGTGTCCCGCTCGGGCCGTCGTTGATCTGGAAGTTCACGCGCACCGTGTCGTTGGCGGCGAACGCGGTTCGTCCCACGCTGGAGGCGTCGACCTGCAGCTCGACCACGAACGTCAACGTCACGCCGTCGTCGTGCACGGTGCCAGCCTTGCCGTTGATCCCCGCGAGACCGGGCCGCGTCGCGATCGCGTAGTCCGTGAGCAGGTTGGTCGAGTCGAGCACGATGTGATGATCGTTCGCGGTGTACGTGCTCGTCGGTGCCGGCTGGCTCACGAAGAAGCTGAAGCTGTCGTTCTGGAAGTTGGTGGCGCGAGGCGCATTCCCGGCCGGCGCGGCGGTGGTCACGCTGGCCCACACGTAGAGGTGCTTCTCGTCCCATTGCATCGCGACGTCGGCGATGCCGCGACCGGCGGCGAGGTTCACCACGCGCTGCCCACCGGCGAACGCAAAGCGATCGACGCACGACCATTCGGCGCCGTCGCCGTCGAGCACGACCGGCGTCTTCACCTTCGACGCGTGCATGGTGGTCGCGGTGTCGGCGGCGTTTCCGGGCGCAGGGCATGCGGGCGGCACGGCACCGTCGGCCGATGTTGCGCCGTCGCTCCCCGGCGCCGCGCCGTCGGTGGAGACGGAGACGGCGGCGTCGGTGTTCGCGACGTTCCTCTTCTCGGCGCCGTCGTTGATGCCGGCGATGGCCGCGCAGCTCACGGCGCCCGCGATGGCGGCGGCGATCATCACGACGAGCGTGACGGTCGGCTTGGCGGTCCGCGCGAGGAGAGGCCGCCTCACCCGCACAGAGTAACGCGAACGAGGCCTAACGCGAGCGACCGCGTTAGACTCGCGCCGTGGCGAACCCCTCGAGCGATACCCGGCGCATGGTGATCCTCGGTGTGGGGGGCACGCTGGCCGCGTTCTGCCTGTTCGGAGGGCTCGGCCGCTTCGTGAAAACAGGGCCGAGCGACCCGTTCGACGCGATCCCGAGGTCGACCTTCATCGCCGCGACGCTCGACTTCGCGGAGCTCCGTAGCTCGCCGGTCTACGAGGTGGTCTTCGGGAAGGAGGCGCCCGGCGCGGATCCCATGCGACGCGCGCTGGGGGTGAGCGCGCTCGCCGAGGCCTGCGGCTTCGATCCGGCCACGCGCGTCCAGCGCGTCGCGGTATCGGTCCCCGAGGAGGGTGAGCGCGGCGAGTTCGGCGTGGCGGCGAAGGTCGAGGTCTCCCGCGACGAGCTCGAGACCTGCACGCGCGCGCTCGCCGACAAGCGCGGCGGACACGCCGAGACGCACGACGTCGGGACCTTCGTGGTGCTCGAGGACAAGAGCGCGAGCGGCACCGGCACGAGCGCCGCGCTTCGCCCGCGGCTCGCCTATGGACGCGGCGGCCTGCTCGTCGTTGGCAAGGGCACGTGGTTCGACGCGATGCTCGGCGCCGCGGACCACACGAAGCCCGGGCTGCGCGACAATGCCGAGCACGTCGCGCTGCGCACGTCGCTGACCAGCCACGACGGCTTCCGCGCTCCCACGCTCGTCGCGACGGCGATCCTCCCGCGCAGCCTGCGCGAGCGGCTCAAGGGCGAGATGGGCGCGGAGGCCGGCTCGCAGGACACTTCGAACGTCATCATGGCCGGCGTGCTCGGCGTGTCGGCGGTGGGCATCGCGATCCACACCGGCGGTCCGGGGCAGAACGTCGATGCGAGCGTCGAGCTCGTATGCGACGACGCTGCGGCGTGCGAGGCCGTCGATCGGCTCGCACAGAAGAAGCGTGGCGAGTGGTCCCGCGATCTCACGCTGCGCATGATCGGCTTCGGCCCGCTCCTCGATTCGTTCGAGGTGAAGCGAGAGGGCGCGCGGCTTCGCGCGACGGCGTCGGTGAGCGGCGACGCGCTGGCATCGACCATCGAGCGCGTGCTCAAGCTGCGGGCGCGCCAGGGTGCCGGCGTCGCGCCGCCGCCGAGACCTTCGATGCCGGGTGTGCCGGACGAGACGCTCCGCGCACGCACCGATGGCGGCGCGCACTGACGCGACCTTCGTATTTTGCACGGTTTGTCGGGTCGAATCGCACTCTGGAGGTCATTGTGGAGCCTCGCGCCGGGAGCCTGTAGCCTTCCCTTGTGACTGCTCCCGATCCACGGCTGGTGCCGCTCCGCGACTCGCTCGCAGGACGCGTGCTGCGTGGGTCGGGCGACATCAGCTATCACCTCCGCGAGTGCATCGGTGAAGGCGGCCAGGGCTGGGTCTTCCGCGCCAACTGGGACGACCCGTCCGGCCACGTGGTGATCGTGAAGGTGCTCCGCCCCGACGTGGTGGGCACCGAGACGCTGAAGCGCTTCAAGCGCGAGGCCGACGTCCTGCGCATGCTCTCGACGCAGGGCCGACCGAATCCGTACATCGTCCGCTTCTACGATCACGCGGTCGCGCAGGTCCCCTCGCCCTACGGCGCCGAGCCGCTCACGCTTCCCTTCACGGTGCTCGAGTACGTCGACGGCACCACGCTCGAGAAGGTGCTCTCCGATCAGAAGGGCAGAGGCCTTCCTGCCGAGCGCGTGCGTCGTCTCCTCCGCCAGATCTCGCAGGCGCTCGACATCGTCCATCAACAGAAGGTCGTCCATCGCGATCTCAAGCCGTCGAACATCCTGCTCGCCACCGAGGCGGGGACCGAGATCGCGAAGGTCACCGACTTCGGTCTCGTGAAGCTCGTCGAGATGAACCTGCAACGCACGGCGGCGCTCGCCGGCGCGTCCCTCGGCTACGCGCCGCCCGAGCAATACGAGCAGGGAAATCAGCGGGTTTCACCGCGTACCGACGTGTTCTCCCTCGCTGCCGTCACCTTCGAGATGCTCAGCGGCAAGCCGGCGTTCCCGTTCAACGAGGGCGAGAACCCGCTCCTCATCGTGACGCGCATCCTCAACGGACCGCGCCCCACGTTGATGCGGAACCGCAACCAGCTCGCGCCCGAGCTCGAGACCCAGACCCCGCTCATCGAGGCGCTCGATCGCGAGCTCACCAAGGCCCTCGCCTCCGACGTCAACGCGCGGCACGACTCGGTCATGGATTTCTGGAGGGCGATCGAGCCGTCGCTGCGCGCCGCATCCGAGGACCAGCGACCTCCGCCGCGCAGCAGGGTCAACGCCTACGACGTCACCGCGCGCGTCCACGAGAGCGCGTCGCACGTGAAGGCCGCGCAGCCGAACGGCTCCGGCGTCGAGATCCGCTCGAGCGGCGGTCTGCTCGCGAACGCCGGCTCGGTCGCGCCGCCGATGCACGGCGCCACGCCGATTCACCTCAGGCCCACGCCCGCGCCGCCGTCGCCCGATCGCGTCTCCGAGGCGCAGGCCGCGAGCCCCGCGGCGTGGCAATGGATGGTGCTCACCACTCCGCTCGCGCCGAGCTCGATCCGCGGCGCCGTCTTCCGACCCGCGGGCGACGCGGCGGTCGCCGTGTCGAGCACCGGGCTCATGCGATGGGAGCGCGG
>JAYTZB010001346.1:0-5880 GCA_043742085.1 Polyangiaceae bacterium | reverse complement strand
TCCGACGTCTTCTTCTATCCGAGCTACGAGATCAGCTGGTACGACGCGGTCGGCGCCGCTGCGCTCGCGCGCAGGCCGAGCTCCACCCTCGCCGAGCAGGTGCGCTACTGGAAGCTCGCCGAGGACGCTTACGCGACGTTCGTGCGTGGGGCCGAGCGCGATCCGGCGCCGGATCGCTGGCTCGCGCTCGCGCGCGTCCGCCACGCGAGCGCCAAGGCCGCGCGCGAGAAGGTCGAGAAGAAGCGGGGCAGGGCACCCGTCGAGATGCCGCTCGATGACGAGGAGCAGTCTCCGTGAACGTCGCGAAGAAGCGCGTTCCGTTGACCAGAAGCGAGCGTGCCGCGAAGGGCGCGCAGCGCGACGCCGCCGTGAAGGCTGCCCTCGATCTGGTTCGCGCGCGGGAGGACCTGCAAGCGCGTCGCGCCAACGATCCGGTGGAGTTCGTCCATCGCCAGCGCGCGAGGGAGGACCGCGAGATCGTCGCGCTGGTGGCGGCGAGCTGCGCGTTCGGCAACGTGAAGGCGATCCGCATGAAGCTCGCCGAGCTCCTCGATCGCGTCGGACCACGACCCGCGCGCGCCGCCGACGATCCCGTCGCGCTCGCCGCGCGCCTCGCCGGCTTCAAGCATCGCGTCTTCCGCGGTGAGGATCTCGCGAAGCTCATCATCGGTGCGCGGCGCGTGCAGCGGTCGGCAGGCTCGCTCGGCGGCGCGTTCGAGCGCGAGCTCGCGCGGATCGACCGGGACGATCCGACGGCCGACCCGGAGGCGCGCATCCGCGAGGCGCTCGCGTCCTTCTGCGATCGCATTCGCGCCGAAGGCGGCCTGCCCAAGGCCGGCGAGCCCGACCCGAGCGGACGGCGCGGGCCGTCCCATCTCCTCTCCGACGCGCGCGCGGGCAGCGGCGCCAAGCGGCTCCTCCTCTTCTTGCGCTGGATGGTGCGACCCGCCGACGGCATCGACCTCGGCATGTGGAAGGTGCCAGCGCAGCGCCTGCTCGTGCCGGTCGACGTCCACATCCACAAGCTCGCGCGGAACCTGGGCCTGACGAAGCGCCGGGACCTCTCCTGGAAGACCTCGGTCGAGATCACGCGTGCGCTTGCCCGCTTCGACCAGGGGGATCCGACCCGGTACGATTTCTCCCTCTGCCACATGGGCATGGTCCAGCGGTGTCCCTCGAAGCCCGACCCGAAGCGCTGCGAAGGCTGCGGCGTCCGGAGCGTGTGCGTTCACTGGCCACTCGCTGTGTTAACCGCGTGACTTCCCCTGACCTTTCGTGACAGCCTTTGTCGGCGTAAAGCTCCGATCGCTCCATGGCCGCCCCGAAAAAACAGTTCCCGCTCGACGCGCTCCGGACCGACGGCTGGTTCGAACGCATCGGCGAGGGCATCGGCAGCTTCCAGGCGCTCTGCGAGATCGTCGGCGAGCGCTTCTTCGCGTTCTCGATCATCGTCGGCGCGCGCATCACCGCGCTGACCATCGATCGGCGTAGCCCCGACCAGACGCTCGTCGACTTCGTGGTGGGCTCCGCCGAGACCGACGGAGATCTCGAGCCGCAGCGCCTCACGCTCGCGGATTTCCGGCGCCGCCTCGTCGGTGCGCTCCTCGTCGAGGAGGAGAAGACCGCGCCCGCTCCGGAGCGCGACACCGACGTCGAGGCCATCCAGCTCTTCATCGGCGTCCGCTATCTGCTGCTCGCGCCGCTCTACGGCTACTCGCTCGTCTCCCTCGGCATGCACGAGGAGGAAGGCGAGCTCACCGTCCTCCACGACGGCGTCGAGGAGAAGTACGACCTCGACGGCTTCCGCCTGCGCGTCCGCTCGCACGTGCGGGAGGAGCTCGATCGCGTCGCCACCGGAGCGCGCTCCGCCATCGATCTCTCGAAGGTCGCCGAGGCCGAGGCGTGTGCCCTCCGCAAGGAATGGCCGAAGGTCATCGCGCTCCTCGGCACGTGGCCGGCGCCGCTCGCCATCTTCTTGCGCACGCCCGAGGGCCAGATGCTCGCCCCCGAAGCGCGCGGCCTCATCGCGAAGGGTCTTGGTCTCCTCGGCTCCGCCTGCGTGCATCTCGGTGAGATCGAGCAGGCCGAAGAGGTCTTCCGCATCGGCATCCAGTACGCGCAGGAGGGAATGGCCGCGGCCGAGCTCTTCCGGCGTCTCGGCGAGGCCCTCCTCATCAACGATCGTCCCGGCGAGGCCATCGGTCCGCTCCGCCGCGCGCTCGCGTTCGGCGGTCTGCCGCAGGAGGTGCTCCCGCCGCTGGCCCGCGCGCTCTGCAAGCGTGGGCGTTACGTCGCAGCGTTCGCGTGCTTGAAGGATGCGCTTGCCGCCGGTGCTCCCGAAAAGGAGCTCGCCGAGGACATCCGCGAGGTCGAGAACAAGCTCGGTCCGGCGCTCACTGCGTGGAAGGCGATGATGATTACCTCGGAAAAAGCGAGCTGATCGCGCTGTCCGGGTAGGGCCGAAGGATCGGTTTCGAGTATCATCGCTCTCGGTGCGACGGCTCAGCGGCAACTCGATCGCCTTTGCCGTCAGTCTCGCCGTGTCGCTCATCATCGTTGCGCCTGCTCCCGCATTCGCGCAGCCGGGCCA
The DNA here is from genome assembly GCA_043742085.1 of Polyangiaceae bacterium. GTDB lineage: Bacteria > Myxococcota_A > Polyangia > Polyangiales > Polyangiaceae > Labilithrix. The sequence continues at coordinate 3,290 of JAYTZB010001346.1, read as the reverse complement.
GCCGAGCGCGCCGCCCGACAAGGAAATGTGCGTCGCTTCGTTCGATCGCGGACAGCGCGCGCAGTCCGATCGCGCGCTGCGACGCGCGCTCGGCGACCTCATCGTGTGCGCGCAGGAGAGCTGTCCCACCGTGCTGCGCGCCGACTGCGCCGGCGTGCTCGCCGAGGTGCGCTCCGCGCTCCCCACCATCGTGTTCGCCGCCGACGACGGCAACGGCCACGAGCTCACCGACGTGAAGGTCTTCGCCGGCGCGGAGCTCATCGCGTCGAAGCTCGACGGCCGTGCCATCGCCGTCGACCCCGGCGCCGTGGAGCTGCGGTTCGAGGTCCCCGGTCATCCGCCGCTCGTCACCACGCGCATGGTCCGCGAAGGCGAGAAGAGCCGCGTCATCCGCGTGTCGCTCGCGGGGCCCGCGGGCGCTGCGGGCGCGGCCGATACCGCGGGCGCCGACACCGCGCCGCGTCCGCCCGCGAGGCGCGGCACGCTGGGTTGGGTGCTCCCCAGCTCGCTCGCCGGCGTCGGTCTCGCAGGGCTCGGGATTGCGCTCGTCATGCGTCTTCGCTTCGACGGTCGCGTCGACGATCTCCGCGGAAGTTGCGCTCCGGACTGCACTGCGCAGCAGCGCAGCGATCTCTCTGGCACGCTGGTGGCGTCGAACGTCGCGCTGGGCGCGGGCATCGGCGCGCTCGCGCTCGGTGCCGCGACCTGGTTCCTGACCGCGCCGCCGTCGAGCAGCCCGGGCGCGTCGACGCGCGCCACATCGCGCGCCATCGTTCCGGGGGGCTTCGCGTGGTAGCGCCGGTCGCGAGGCCGTCGACGCTCGGCAGCCCCCGCCCGCTCCGTCGCGTCGTCGCCGCCATGGCGCTCTCCGGCGGTCTCGCGGCCGCCATCGTGATGGCGTGCGGACCGGGCGATCTCTCGGACCTCACGCGCGGCAGGGGAGACGCCGCAGTGCCCGTCACCGCGGACGCCGCCGACGCTGCCGTCTGCAACCACGCATCGGCACCGGAACGACCCAACACCCCCGACGGCCCGAGCATCCCCAGCATCGTCTTCGCGTTCGACGGCGTGCGCTTCGACAACGGGGCCGAGGACAGCGGGCTTCCGCGACCCCAGGGGCTCGACCTCGACCGCACGTGCACGTGCGCGGATCCCAAGCTGGAACCGGAGTCGTGCGTCCCTCTCGACTCCGGCGCGCCGCGCCCGTGCGACGGCATCGACGGTCGCGACAACGCCGCGGGTCCGCTGCTCGCGGCGGCCTCTGCGAGCGGCAACGGCTTCGGCCCGGCAGCCTTCCAGAGCCAGGTGCGCTCCGGTGCCTTCAACGTGATCACCACGGTCTCGTCGTGGAACGGGCTGCCGGACGACCCCTCCGTGATCATCGGCATCCAGCTCTCCGGCGGCCTCGAGGGCTCGCAGAGCGACGCGGGACGCGGCCGGCCGAAGTTCGACGGCACCGACGTCTGGACCGTCACCCCGGGCTCCGTCCTGGGCGGCGCCGATCTCGCGGGCAAGGACTGCCGCAACGTCATCACGTCGTGCATCGCCTCGAAGGCCGACACCAACGCGTACGTGAAGGACGGCGTCTTCGTCGCTCACCTCGACGTCTCGCTCCCGATCGTCACCAACACGAGCTCGTTCACCATCGAGTTCGTCGCGGCCACGGTCACAGCGCGGCTCGTGCCCACCGCCAACGGCTATCGCTCGGTCGGCGAGATCGACGGGAGATGGCCCACCGACCGGCTACTGCCGTCGCTCGCGAGGATCCCGAACCCCATCACTCCGGGGCGTCCGCTGTGCGCGACCGATTCCGGTCTCGAGATCTACCGGGTGGTGAAGAAGAGCGCGTGCGAAGGCATGGACCTCACCGCGAACCCTGCGCTCGATCGCACCTCGGCGCCGTGCGAGGCCATCAGCAACGCCATCTCGTTCACGGCGACCACCGCCGTCATCGGCACCGTGTACGAGCCCCCGAACAGCGACAGCGAGTGCGCCGACTTCCACGACACGTGCGCGACGCCCTGATCAGGAGCGCGTCAGGAGCGCGTCAGGAGCCGAAGCGGGCGACGATGGCCTTCGCGCGCTCCACGAACGCCGCCATGTGGTGGCGCTCGAAGTCGGCCCACGTCGCGAGCGTCCGCGTGTCCTCCACGCGGTCGAGGAACACCTTGCCGTCGAGGTGATCGACCTCGTGCTGGAACGTGCCTGCGGTGAGGCCCTTGATGTCGAGCTCGAGGTCCTTGCCGTGGCGATCCCACGCGCGGACCTTGACCCCCGCGAAGCGCCGCACCTCGCCGCGCAGGTTGGGCACGCTGAGGCAGCCCTCGTAGTTCATGAACGTCTCGTCGGTCGACGGCACGACCTCGGGGTTGACGAGGATGGTGAGCGGGAAATTAGGCTTGTACGGATAGCGCGGGTTGTTCTTGACCTCGATGGCGCAGATCCGGACCGGCTCGTAGACCTGGTTCGCGGCCAGGCCGGCGCCGTTGGCGTCGTGCATCGTCTCGACGAGATCGTCGATGAACGCCTGCACCTGGGGCGACGCCAGCTCCTCGCGGGTGAGCTTCCGCGCCACCTCGCGGAGCACCGGGTGCCCGAGGGTGGCGATCTTGCGAATGGCCATGCCGTCATGGATAGCACCGTTGACTTTCCGAGCCCCCTGGCACTAGATCGGAAGGCCTCCTCCTCGGAAAATCCTCCATGATCTCGACCTACGCGCCCATGTTCATGATGATCGCCGTCGCGAGCTTGCTCGCCGGCCTCTTCTTCACGGGCGCCACGTTCCTCGGCGGCAAGGTCAACAAGACCCGCGAGAAGATGCTGCCTTTCGAGTGCGGCTCCGAGAGCTCGGGCGGCCGGCACCTCAAGCTCAGCGTGAAGTTCTACCTGACGGCCATCCTCTTCGTCGTCTTCGACATCGAGGCGGTCTTCATCTACCCGTGGGCGATCCAGTTCAAGGCGCTCGGATGGACGGGCCTCGGCTCGATGTTCGGGTTCCTCGCGGTGGTGGTCGTCGCGCTCGTGTACGTCGTGAAGAAGGGTGCGCTCGAATGGGAGAATTGAGCAACACGAGGGAAGTCACGCTCGACGCCAGCGAGAGCTCCGGCTTCGCGACGACGAGACTGGATGCGCTGCTCGGCTGGGCGCGCAAGTGGTCGCTCTTCAAGTACCCGTTCGTGACGGCGTGCTGTGGCATGGAGTTCATGTCGCTGACGAGCCCGCGCTTCGACGGCACCGCGCGCTTCGGCGCCGAGGCCCCGCGCTTCTCGCCGCGCCAGGCCGATCTCCTC
>JAYTZB010001345.1:0-6234 GCA_043742085.1 Polyangiaceae bacterium | reverse complement strand
CGGCAAGCAGGTGACCGCGATCGTGGAGTTGAAGGCGCGCTTCGACGAGGAGTCGAACATCCAGTGGGCGCGCACGCTCGAGCAGAGCGGCGTGCACGTCGTCTACGGCCTCCTCGGGCTCAAGACCCACGCGAAGTGCCTGCTCATCGTCCGGCGGGAGCGCACCGGCGGGCTTCGTCGTTACGTCCACCTCGCGACCGGCAACTACAACACCACGAGCGCGCGTCTCTACACCGACGTCGGGCTGCTGACCGCGAAGCCGAACATCGCTGCCGACGCGTCGTCACTCTTCAACCTGCTCACGGGCTACAGCGCGCCCGCGAAGTGGAACTCGCTCGTCGTGGCACCGCTCGGTCTCCACGAAGCGGTGCTCGGGCTCATCGCTCGCGAGGCGGAGCACGCGCGCCAGGGCCGTCCCGCGCGCATCGTCGCGAAGATGAACTCGCTCGTCGACGAGGACGTCATCGAGGCTCTCTATCGCGCGTCGCAGGCCGGCGTTCCCATCTCGCTCATCATCCGCGGCATCTGCTGTCTCCGCCCGCAGGTCCCGGGCGTGAGCGACAACATCGAGGTGCGCGCGATCATCGATCGCTATCTCGAGCACGGGCGCATCTTCCACTTCGCGAACGCCGGCAAGGACGAGGTCTACATCTCCAGTGCCGACTGGATGCCGCGTAACTTCCATCGTCGCGTCGAGATCATGGTGCCCATCGAGGACCCGCTCATTCGCACGCGTCTCATCGACATCCTCGCCATCCAGTGGTCGGACAACGTGAAGGCCTGGGTGCTCGGGCCGTACGGCGCGTACACGCGTGTCGTGCCCAAGCCGGGCGCGCCGTTGATCCGCAGCCAGCAGAAGTTCATCGAGCAGACCCGCGACAAGGTGAAGGTCGCGGATCAAGCCGCGCGTCCGCTGAGCCGCTTCCACATGAACCCGACCGCGCAGAAGTCGCCGCTCGAGGGCAAGGTCCCGCGCGCGCAGCGCCGGCGTCAGCGTCGCGACGAGCAGTAGGCGACTGCCGTCGAACGGGAAACCCGAGCGACGAGCGCCATCGGCTCGCGAGGCAAGCGCTCGACGCCGTTTTTATCGTCACTTTCGGTGGTTCGGCGCTCCCTCGCAAATCCGAACGTGGGTCCTTTCGCAGCGGAGACGCGGGACCGGCGGCTAGCAGGCTCGCCCGCCCGTGCTACTGCCGCCACGATGAAGCTCCGCCACTCTCGCGTCGCGCTCCTCCTGGCGGTGCTCGCGCCGGGCTTCGCCTGCAAGCAGAGCGGAGACAAGCCGGCGCCGGTGGAGATGGTCGGAAGTCTCGCGTCGGTGCGCATCGCGTTCGAGCCGTTCTCGCTGACCATCCTCGACGCGCTCGGCGCTCCGGTGCTGCAGACACTCGAAGGTGGAGCGGGGGACGCCTACGGCAGCCCGGCCGCGACACGCGACGACGGCATCGACAACGTCAAGGTGATCCCCGGCTGGGATGCGTTCGTCCCCGACGAGAAGCCGTGGGCCCATCCGGGGACCGCGAAGCTCCTCGCGCAGTCCGACAAGAGCGCCTCCATCGAGCTCACCACCGAGCAAGGCAGCATCGCGATCGAGGTGCGGCTCGACGGCGCCAAGGTCACCATCCTCACGTCGTCACGCGGCGGAAGCCCGGCGTGGAACAAGACCTCGCTCGCCTTCGCGCTCCGCCCGGACGAGCACTTCTTCGGCCTCGGCGAGCGGTACGGCAGCGTCGACCATCGCGGGCGCTCGCTCTACTCGTGGTCCGAAGAAGGCGGCCTCGGCGGCGGCGAAGGCAAGCCGGCAGACGAGGTCACGCCGTATCCGAACGGCGCGTCGATGACGTATTTCCCGGTCCCGTTCTTCCTCTCGAGCGCCGGGTATGCCGTCCATCTCGGGACCACCTACCGGACCGAGACGCACTTCGGCAGCGAGCGACCCGACGCATGGCGCGTCGCCGTCAACGACGTCGCGCTCGAGACGGTGGTCTACGTGCACGCGGATCCGCTCGCGTCGCTCGACGACTTCACGCGCGACACGGGGCGATCGTTCGTACCGGCGACCTGGGTCTTCGGCCCGCGCCGCCGGGTGAGCAGCGGACAGATGCAAGACGGTGTCGCGGAGTACAAGCTGCTGCGCGAGAAGAAGGTCCCCACGACCGGCGTCGACGATGCCGTCCATCTCCTGCCGGGTCGCTCCGAGGTCGGGCGAGAGCCGGAGCTCCGGCAATGGATCGCCGACGCTCACGCCGCCGGTTACAAGGTGATGGCGTACAACAACCCGTACGTCTCCATGTCCATCCCGGCGGCGGGCGCCGACCTCGCGTACGGCAAGGACCACGGCCTCTTCGCGCTGACCGCCGACGGCGCCGTGGGCGAGACGTTCTTCATCTCCGGCCAACCGCAGACCCTCGCCACCATCGATCTCACGAAGCCCGAAGGCGTCACGTGGTTCCAGGACCTCCTGCGCCGTTCGCTCGCCCTCGGTTACGACGGCTGGATGCACGACTTCGGCGAGTACGTTCGCCGCGGCTGGAAGTTTGCCGACGGGCGCAACGGCGAGGCGGTCCACAACGCTTTTCCCGTGCTCTCGGCGAAGGCCGCGCACGACCTCATGGTCGCCGAGAAGCCCGACGACTTCCTCTTCTTCGTGCGCTCCGGATACACGGGCACGCAGCAGTACGTTCCGGCGGTCTGGGGTGGCGACGGCGAGTCGACCTTCGACGACACGCAAGGCATGCCGGCCATGCTGCGCGGCGGCCTGAACCTCGGTCTCAGCGGCGTGCCGCTCTGGGGCAGCGACATCAGCGGCTTCAAGTGCCTGACCGATTTCCCTCGCGACAAGGAGGTCTACCTGCGCTGGGTCGAGATGGGCGCCGTGTCTCCGATCATGATGGAGCAGAACGCGTGCTCCAATCCCATCGGTGCTCCCCGCGAGAAGTGGAAGCTCTGGAACGACCAGGAGACCATCGACGTCTACGGAGCCATGGCGCGGCTTCACACGAGGCTCGCGCCCTACTTCGAAGTGCTCGCGCGCGAGTCCCACGCGACCGGGGCGCCCATCATGCGGCACCCGTTCCTCTATCATCCACGCGAGGCCGAGGCGTGGGCGGCGGAGAGCTCGTTCTATCTCGGCGCATCGCTGTTCACGTCACCGGTGGTGGCTCGCGGGGTGACCGCCAAGGACACGTGGCTTCCGCCAGGCAAGTGGGTCGATCTCGCCGATCTCGCCGTGTACGACGGCGGGAAGCGCGTCTCGATCCCGGCCCCGCTCCAGAAGCTCCCGCTGCTCTTGAAGGACGGAGGCATCGTGCCGATGCTCGACGCTTCGATCGAGACGCTCGCGCCGGCGACGGATCCCACCGTGGTGACCCCGGTGGCCGTCGCCGATCGTCTCGATGTCATGGTGGCCCTGTCGCCGGGCGCCGAGGCGCGCATCACGCTCGCCGACGGAACGGAGCTCGTCGCGCGGAGATCGCGAGACTCCAACGTGCACGCCGCGAGCGGCTACGTGCCCGTCACGGCCGAGAACGTGCCGCTGTGCAAGGGTCTCGACGCGACGCAAGGCTGTGTCGTCGCCGCCGACGAGGGAATGGTGTCGCGACTGCGCATCACGACGCCGCTCGCAGCGGGGAGCGCAGTGGCACACGACGACGTCGAGCTCTCCGCGACGGGCGCCACCGTGCGTCGTGTCCGCTGGGACGTGCTGCGCTTGCACTGAGGTTCGCTTTCTCGGGAACCTTTGCGACCGCCGGTCGTGAAAGGGGCAACGATGACGTCGCGAGACCGGTTTTTCCGGCCTGCCGGCGAATTCGTCACCGACCGCGAAATTTCTCGGCTCCCTCGTTCGACACGTAGGGGAACCGCGAGACAACGCGGCTTCCCCCACCGAAAGAAAGAGCCATGACCTCCTCTCCCCGTTCGCTCGTCTCGACCTCGCGCCTGGGCAGCCTCGGCATCTTCTCGATCGGCGTCATCGCCTTCGCGCTCACGGCGCTCCAGGGTTGCGCGTCTCCGATGGTCACCGCATCGAGCGCGATCGAGCCCGGCGCATCGGTCCCCAGCCTCGGTCACATCCGTCCCGACGCGCCCACGCATGTCGAGCCGCGCTACGTCGCGGAGAGTCGCCCGGCCGAGCGGGCCGAGGCACGCTCGCACGAGTCGCGTGGCAACCGTCTCGCCGCCTGCCGTCGCTGCTCGAACTGAGTAGCCCGGCGCGCCGCCGGATCTCACGCACGGCATGATCATGCGATGGAGGAACGTGGCCGACATCCCTTACCGTCACGCTCGATGAAGAGAGGTTTCGTTCTCGCAGTGTTTCTTGCCGCGGCGGTCGCATCGAGCGGATGCGGTTCGCCGCGCGTGGTCCGCGGCATCACGAGTCGGGCCGACCAGGTGAAGTTCCTCTACTACGAGGGCGGGGAAACCGGCGTCGTCAAGTGCCGGGTGGGCGGCGACGGAACGCTCAGCGAGTGTCGCCCAATGACCGTGAGCCTGGAGAACTGAGATGAGGATTCCCGCATTCGTGGCGCTCGTCGCCGTGCTCCTCGCCTCTGGTACCGGCTGCGTTCGTCGCGAGCTGGTCAGCTTCGCCGATCACGAGTCGAAGCCGCTCACCTCCATCAACGTCGCCGTCACGCGCTCGTACGTGTTCTGGTCGAGTCACGAGTACGTCTTCTATTCCTGCGCCGAACAGGGAGACAAGCTCACCTGCAAGCGCCTCTGCGGCGGCAGCAACGACATCGTGTGCCCCGAGGCTCAGTCCTCCGGCGGTTACGCGCAGACCAACATCCGATGATCGCGAGGAACCGACGCATGCGCACTCCTTCTTTTTCGTTCGCCTCGTTCGCCTCGTTCGCCCCGGCGCTCCTGATCGTCGCGGCGGGGGCGTCGCTCGCCGCCGCCGGCTGCTCCGGCCCGCCCAAGGTGCTCGTGGATCACTCCTACGCGTCGAGCGACAAGTCGGTCGAGACGTACATCCAGAAGGCCGGCGCCTCCGTTGGCACCGGCAAGGACAAGACCGAGCTCTTCAACGTCTTCATGCGCGTCTGCAATCAAGACGCCTCGAACGCGATGGCTGTCTGCAAGGACACGCTCATCCTCGAGAACGTCAACCCGCGGTCGCTCTGAGGTCCCCGTGAACAGCAAGCTCCTCGTTTCGTTGGCTCTCGTCGCCCTCGCCGGGTCGACCGGTTGCAGCACCACCATTCGCTCGATGACCGCGACCGCGTGGGTCGCGCCTCCGGGCGCCCCGGCCGCGAAAGAGGCGCCCGCGGTCGTGCCGGCGCCCGCCGAGGGTCAGCCAGCGGCGCCCGGCGTCGCGCCCGGCGGCATCGTCAGCCACTACTACCTCACCTACTGGGAGGGGACCTGCTCGGGCCTCACCGGTTGCACGCGGGGCGACACCAAGGTGAAGCACTGCAAGGTGAACGCGGACAATACGCTCATGTGCAACGACGAAGCCGTCGCCAACAAAGCTTTGAGCCCGTAGCGAGCGCCTCGTGTCGCGGGTCACGCGACGTTGAGCAGATTCCACAGCGCGTGGACCACGAAGGCGGCGATGAGGCCGCCCTCGGCATAGGCCAGGCCGAAGCCGATGCCGAGCAGCACCGTCTGATAGAGCGCCAGCTCGTACACGCCCACGTGCGCGACGCCGAAGGCCAGGGACGACGCGAAGAGCCCGTACGTGAAGCCGTACTTCCGCACGAGCACGTTCATGAGGAGGCCGCGGTAGATGCGCTCCTCTGCGAGCGGCATCACCGCGGTCGTCATGAGCACGAGCGCCGTCGACGCGCGCACCCAGGCGACGCGACGCGAGAGCTCGGTCGCCTCGGCGGCGAGCAGACGGCGCGTCGCATCGTCGAGTCGACCCGTGCAGCGCGCGAGCTCGCCGCCCGCGTCGAAGAACTGATGCGTGCCGTGCAGCAGCGACGCCGTCAGCACGAGGCCGAGGGCGATCGCGAACAGCGCCCGAACCACGATCTTTCGTGGGTCCGAGGCCGCGCCCTCCGCGACGTGCGTCGCATGCGGGACGCTCCGCGCATCACGACGCAGCACGATGGCCGGCACCACCAGGCCGTACGCCACGAACGCCGCTGCCTGGACCCAAACGCCCGCGCCGCTCGTGCGCAGCACGTAGAGGACGAGCGGTAGGCCCGCCGCTGCTGCTGCCGCGGCCACGAGCAGCGAGCCTCGAGGCACGACCACTGCCTTCGCCTTCACCGCATTCGCTTCGGA